>CAZDZU010000062.1:0-8873 GCA_964509995.1 uncultured Eubacteriales bacterium
GAGTCGAAACCGTCCATTTCCACCAGCAGCTGGTTCAGAGTCTGTTCTTTTTCATCATGCCCGCCGCCCAGTCCGGCTCCGCGCTGGCGTCCGACAGCGTCGATTTCGTCTATGAAGATGAGGCAGGGAGCGTGTTTCTTGGCCTGATCGAACAGGTCGCGAACCCGGGAGGCGCCCACGCCGACAAACATTTCCACAAAGTCAGAACCGCTTATTGAAAAGAAGGGGACGTTAGCTTCTCCGGCCACCGCTCTGGCCAGCAGGGTCTTTCCGGTCCCCGGGGCTCCCACCAGCAGCACTCCTTTGGGAATCCTTCCCCCCAGTCTCTGGAACTTACGGGGGTCTTTCAGGAATTCGATTATTTCCTGGAGCTCGACCTTGGCTTCATCCACGCCGGCTACATCCTTGAAGGTAATCTTCTTCTGCAGCGGTGAGAAGAGTTTGGCCCGGCTCCTGCCGAAGGACATGGCTTTGTTGCCGCCAGCCTGCATCTGGCGCATGAACATAAACCAGAAAAAGATCAGGAGCAGGATGGGGAACCAATTAAGCAGGATGGCCAGCCAGTTGCTGCGAGAAGTGTCTTTGACCACAATGTTAACCTGATTTTCGCGGAGAACTTTGATCAGGTCAGCGTACTGGGGAGGCAGAGTGGTCTTGAAGCTGGTCAGGTCCTTAAGTTTACCCTGAGCCTGATTATCCTGAATGGTAACTTCCTGGACATTTTTTTGCTCGACCTGGTCCATGAACTCGGAGAAAGTAAATTCCCTGGCCTTGGGACCGGTCGGGAAAAAACTCCAGAGGAGAATCAGAAGAACGAGAGAGACCACCCAGAAAATTAAATTCCTTGGAGATCTATTCTTTTTAGCCATTATTTTTTTCCTTACGTTATGACTCATTTTAACACGTTTTTCCGGTCTTGTTAACATGAAACAGGATTGGACGAAGACATTTAGCCGGGTTTAAGGGCAGAGGGCTGGTCCCGGTGCTGACAGACCGGCAGGGGGAAAAGGGTTTATCAACCTGACCAGAAAAGGATATAATAGGGCAAGCTTCGGGGAGCGGCGAGGCCGACTGGAGGGAATCAGATCCGGTATTTCAGACCCAGATAATATCGCTTTTCGAGAGTTCTCTCTTCCAGTTCGTGCACCCGGCCCCATCTTCTGACCCCCTCTATTGATCCGGTAAGGGAAAAGAGTGTGCGGGGGATTCTGACCTCGAAAGCGGCGCCATAATGCCATCTGGAGTCTAAAAGAACTGAGTCATCGGTTAAAGGCAGGATCTGTTCGTTCTCTGGCAGAGTCTGATACCGGTCAAGACCCTGAAGCGAACGATAATAAACGTAGCTGAAAAAAGCTGAAAGCCGCAGCTGGCGGAAATGAATTTCAGCCAGAGACTCCAGGGCCGGCCCGAAGGCATAATGGTAGCCGTAGAATTTGACGGTGGTCTTCAGGCCGCGGATATCATTGTCTTCTGAAAACCTGTTAAGCGGAAGGGAATTGATCATCCCGAAGCTGGGATAGGCTTCTGCTTTCAATCTGAACTTCCAGGGACCTGAGTACCAGACGACCTCAGCTACCGGTCCGATCAGATGAACAGCCGCCAGTTTATCGCGGAAATCACGTGGCAGTTCAAAATGAAAATCTTCGGGTTTATTGACTGGAATCTGCCCGGCGTCGTAATCGGTAATAGGCCTTTTTGCATATTGAAAAAAGGCTGAGCCCAGGCCGTAGTAGAGGCTGAAGCCCTTTCTGTCCGGAGAAATATTCTGCCTGAAACGGCCGAGCGGTACGATTTTGGCCGTAACTCCCAGTTCTTCCCGGGTGGTTCCGTGAAACATAAAATCAAAGTCCAGCTGGCTGTAAAAAGGACTGGAAAATTTTTCGTCCACCCGGCCGGGGAGGCCATAGCTGCTGTCGGTGATTATTCTCGAATGGAGACTGAGAGCCAGGTTGCCGGTATTCTCAGCCGGACTGGCCGAAATGGGAGCATTCCGGTAACCCAGAAAAAGGTAAACATCCTGGGCGGCCTGGTTGTAATTGTGATGATAGGCCGAAAGCGGTTTTTTCCGGTCGAGCCAGCCGTTGACTTTCAGGAGGGGATTCAACCAGGACAGCAGACGGCCGGCCGGGTTTTGCGAATTATGAAAATACCGGCCCATCTGAAACCAGGCTTCTCCCAGCGAAAGTCCGCCCAGCCCGGTCATCAGGTTGTCGTTAATGGAAATGACCTCGCGCCATTCGACCAGATATTCCCAGTAAAGAGATCCTCCGATCGAAAATATCGCCGACTGCCAGAAGCTCAAGTGGTTGGTGCGGGCAAATTCATAATAGATCATCCCGGCAAAAGCGTGGATCCAGTTCAGGTAAAAGGCGTTGGAATCAAAACGCAGAGCTTCGGTGGTGAAAAACCGGCGTTTCTGGTCAGCCCAGGTCAGCCTGAACTGCCAGTCTTCTATGAAGCGGGAGTACCTGATCCAGTAACGGGCCTGGGAATAGGACATCAGCAGAGCAAATTCCAGCCCGGCCCGGCCCCAGCGCGGGCGGTAATTTCTCACCCGTTCAAATTCCGGGATGGGCAGAAAAAATTCACCTCCCGGATTATTATCATTCCCGGACAATGAAAAGAGGACAGAAGAGGATTCCTGATGGCTATCGACAACGCTGGGGGTACTCCTGGCCGGGACGGCGAGAGAAAATCCGGCCACAAATTTTTCTACTTCCTTCTTTTGTGCTTTCCTGTTTCCGGCCGGGAAAGTCTCGACTGACAGGAAGAGGAGAATGACCAGCAGCCAGACCGTTCTTTTGACCAGTCTTTGAAACATCGGCTTTCTCTCCGTCCCGAACTCAACGGTGAAAAAATCCAGTCAGCCCTCTTTTTCAGGCAATAAGAATACTCTGACCGCTCCGGACTGTCAACCTGGCTCCTGCTGACAGCGGCTAGCCCGGCTCAACTGGCCGCCGCTTAACGGCCGGCCCGCTCTTTCAATTCTTCCAGAAAGGCCACCGCTCTCCTCAAATGAGGGATGACAATAGAACCGCCCACCACCAGGGCAATGGAGAAGGTCTCGAATAGCTCTTCCCGGGTTGCCCCTTTTTCCAGCGCTTGAATGATATGGTAGCTGATGCAGTCGTCGCAGCGGAGCACCATCGAAGCCACCAGCCCCATAAGTTCTTTGGTTTTTTCGTCCAGGGCTCCAGCCCGGTAAGTTTGCCCGTCAAGGCCGAAAAACCTTCTGATTTCCAGAGTTCCTTCATCCAGGATTTTTTTGTTCATTTCCTGGCGAAAACGGACAAATTCTTCATATCTGCCCACGCCTTCCTCCTTCACCCGGAAACCGGCAGCGGCCACCGGGCCTTATGATTGTATTTGATTCTTTGATTATAGCTCAGGTCGGGCCAGGATGGAGCAGGAGGGAGAAGATCAGATCTGGCGCCGGCTGGCAGCCGACCCGAAGTTACCAGGACTTGTTCTTGTCTCCATTTTGAAAAAATCTTTTTCTTTTTATATCATAACCGCGGAAAAAAAATGAGAATCAGGCCTGGCGCGTTCCGAATCAGGAGAGCGGTGTTTCTGTCTACCATGCTGACCTGCCTGGCGACTTTTCTTTCCTGCAGTCAGTCTCCAGCCCCTCAGCGCCAGAAGATGAATTGCCTGATCATCACCATAGACACCCTGAGGGCCGACCGTCTATCTTCCTTCGGGGCGACCAGCGTCAGCACGCCCGGAATTGACCGGATGGCGGCTGAGGGCATCAGATTCATCAGGTGTTTTGCCCACACGACAACCACCCTGCCTTCCCATGCCAACATCTTCCTGGGGGTGCTGCCGCCCTATCACGGGGTTCATGACAACGCCAATTTTGTGGTGCCGGAAGGACTTCCCACCATGGCTGAAGTCTTCCAGCAATCGGGTTATGAGACTGCCGCCGTCGTCGGGGCTTATCCCCTCGACCGGCGGTTCGGCCTCAACCGTGGCTTTTCCCTTTATGATGACGACTACGGAACTCAGGATTTCAGCCGGCCGGTGTTTGTAGAAAGACCGGCCTCGGAAGTGGTTGACCGGGCCCTCGGCTGGCTGAAGACTGCTTCCGCCCCCTGGTTTCTCTGGGTCCATGTGTTCGACCCTCGTTATCCCTATTTGCCTCCGGAACCTTTTCGCTCCGATTTCCTGGGAAATCCTTATGATGGGGAAGTGGCCTATGTCGACCGGGAACTGGACCGGCTTTTTTCTTTTCTCCGGCAGAACAATCTTCTCGAGATGACAGTAATTATCCTGACCAGCGACCATGGTGAATCGCTGGGGGAGCACGGGGAAAAAACACACGGCTACCTGGCCTATAATTCCACGCTGCATGTTCCTCTGATTATTCGGACTCCTGGCTTTAAGGGAGGAAGAAGCGAATCGGCTGTGGTATCTCACGTTGATATCTTTCCCACAGTCTGTGAGCTGGTGGGGCTTAAAACTCCTCCCGGTCTCCAGGGAAGGTCGCTTCTCCCGGCCCTGAAGGGGAAAAAGCTTTCCGCCAGGCCCGTTTATTTTGAATCCCTGTATCCTTACTACAGCCGCGGCTGGGCTCCGATTGTCGGTTACATTGATTATCCTCTTAAGTTCATAGATTCACCGGTCCCCGAGCTCTATCACCTGGAAAAAGATTTTAAGGAGCTTGACAACCTGGCTCCCGGTCGCGACCTGAAGCTTGAACGTCAGCTGCTCTCTTCACTCTCCAGGGCAGCAGCCCGACCGGAAGCGGCTGCGGCCAGGGTTTCTCCGTCAAAAGAGAGTCTGGACAGACTTAGAAGTCTGGGCTATCTGGGTGGAGCAGCCACCGTCGGCCGGGATTTTAAACCCTCCGACGATGTCAAAAACTTTATGCCTTATGAAAACCGGGCCGAAGAAGCTATGAGCCTGTTTCATCAGAAGGGGCGGGTTCAGGAAGCCGTCAGTCTGCTCCAGGCCAATCTCCGGGAAAAGGAAGACCATGACCTGTCCTACAGCTACCTGTCTTCGCTTTTTCTCGAAACCGGACGTCCAGAAGAAGCTCTGGGTATTTTGAAGCGGGGGCTGGAAAAGTTGCCCGGCAATTATACGATTTTTCTGGCTTACATAAGCACCCTGCTGCAGATGGGAAGATATGAGGAGGTGATCGGGTCGGCTGACCTGGCCGGCACCTTCCCCCAGGCACAGAACGACCCGGAAATCTGGAACTCTCTGGGAGCAGCCTTTGTCGGACTGGGGAAGTACGAGGAAGCTCTGCAGTTTCTGGAAAAAGCTCTGGCCATCGACCAGGATTTTCCGGCCGCTTTGAGCAACCGAGGTTTTGCCCTGCTGATGAAGGCCCGTTTGGAACAAAACCGGGAGACCCTGACCCGGGCGATGGACAGTTTCAAGGAAGCCATTACCAGAAACCAGGCTTACGCACCTGCTTATAACGGACTGGGTGCCGCCTACAAAACTGCCGGCAACACCGAGGCAGCCATAACCTGCTGGCTTCAGGCTCTCCAGTTTGACCCCGGCCTGGACCAGGTTCTCTACAACCTTGGTTTTGCCTATCTCGAAAAAGGTGATAAGGGCCGGGCCCGGGATTACCTGCTGAAATATAAAGAACGGGTCTTTCGGTTCCTCCCCCGGCTGAACAGCGGGAGCTGGATGAGCTGATAAAAAGAACGCGATAGGAAGCTTCCGGCTTCAAAACAATAATTGTTAAGGAAGGAGCGGAGCAGAATGGCTGTTGACCTTTCTCGAATTGCTGCCCGAATGGACAGTCTGTATGAATTTGACCGGGAAGCGGTTACCCCGGACAAGTTCAAAAAGGGAGTTCTGTTTGCCAGCATCTTTGCCGGTGAGCACGTGGCGGCCACCGAATTTGTAATCGGGGCTTTCTTTGTGCTCCATGGATTGAAGGCCACCGATTTGCTTTTCGGATTACTGCTCGGCAACCTGCTGGCGGTGCTGAGCTGGACATTTCTCTGCGCGCCGATTGCTGTCGATACCAGGCTCACCCTTTACTGGTATTTGCGCCGGATTGCCGGTCCCGGGGTCACTATGATCTATAATCTGGCCAATGCCTTTCTCTACTGTATACTGGCTGGAGCCATGATATCGGTTTCAGCCACTTCCGTCGGTCTGGCTTTCGGAATGAAGGTTCCCGGACTGAATGATATTCTGCCAAAAAACGCCCTCTGGGTGCTGATCTGCCTGGGGCTGGGCTTTCTGTTCACCCTGCTGGCCATACTCGGGTTTGAGAAGCTCGGCCGGTTTGCCGGGGTGGCCTCGCCCTGGATATTCCTGTGTTTTATCGCCGGGGCACTGGTTACTCTGCCCAAGCTCGGGGTCAGGCCTGATTTCAGCAACTTCTGGGAGGTGGCCACCAGCAAAATCTGGAACGGTCTGGCCACGGCCGGGCAGGAACAGTTCAATTTCTGGCACGTCGTCTTCTTCGCCTGGTTCTGCAACCTGGCCATGCATGTCGGTCTGTCCGACATGGCCCTTTTTCGTTACGCCAGGAAATGGACCTATGGCTTTTATTCCGCTTTTGGCATGTACTCGGGCCATTTTCTGGCCTGGGTCTGCTCCGGGGTGATGGTGGCGGCAATCGGTCGCGAAATGCACCCGGGAAAGATGGCTTTTGAAGCCCTGGGCCTGGCTGGAGCCGTTGCGGTTATGCTGGCCGGCTGGACAACCGCCAACCCGACCCTTTACCGGGCGGGTCTGGCCCTTCAGACGGTTACCGGCTGGCCGCGCTGGAAGATAACCCTGGCGGCCGGTCTGGTCACGTCCGTTCTGTCCTGTTTTCCCCTGTTTTTTATGAAGCTTCTGGACTATGTGGCCATTTACGGGCTGGTGCTGATGCCCATCGGGGCGGTGGTTTTTACCGAACACTGGCTGTTTCCAGAGCTGGGCCTGCCCCGGTATCAGGCAGAAAAGAAGCAATCTGTCTTCAACTGGAAAGTCCTTCTCGTCTGGGTTGGCAGCCTGGTTTTTGCCTTTGCCCTGCCAATCCATCTTTATTTTCGCTGGCTGCCCGGTTATTTCTTTGCTGTGGTTCTTTACCTGCTGCTGAACCTGCCGGCGGGCGGCAGAAAATTAGCCGTGGAAAAGGATAAAGCCTATGAAAATTAGCTGGTTCAAATTAATGTCGGTGGTGACCCTGGTTGCCTGTCTCGTCTTGTCCTGGCTTAACTTCAGCGGCCGGTTGCGGTCGGATTCTTTCAAGTTCTGGTTTCTTCTTCTGTCTCTGTTTTACTTTGTGGTGGCGGCGCTTTCTTTAAGGAATAAATCGGGGACATGAGAAAAGGCAAAAGGGAAACTCGGGAATCTTTTCCCGGACCAAAGACCCTGTTTTGAGGGACAAGCGATTTGGGCCACCGATACCATATCTATACAGAAGGCAAGCTTTTCCCCTGAGCCCGGAAATTTCAGGGCTTAATTTTTTCCGCCAGGGCGGTTGATTTTTGCCTTTCCAAATTAATCGGGTCAGTCTCCCTCGAGCACAAACAGGTACCGGCCAGAACCGACCTTGATGATAAAATTTCCGCCCTTGAGCTGGAGATCTTCGAGACCGGAAATTTTCCTCTGGAGCTGATTATCAGCCCAGAGCAGCGTCTGTCCCTCATAAAGTTTAAAGTTTCGGAGCTTAAATACCGGCAGGTAAATTTCAGCCTGGCTGCCCATCGGGATGACGACCTCCATCATTATTTTGCGGTCTCTTTTCTCCCAGGAACAGCTGACCTGTCCGCTGATGGTGAAAATGGAACCGGAAACATGGGTCAGGTCCCGGACCATCTGAGGTTTTATTATTAAGTTCCTGAAAGCCACGGAATCAGAAGCCATATTTAATCCGGCCAGAGCTTTGTAGAACCAGGCCCCCACCGAGCCGAACATCGGGTGGTTGTGAGAGTTCATGGAAGGCCCCTCTCGCTTCTGCCAGAGCTCCCAGAGGGTGGTGGCTCCGTTTCTGATCATGTAGCCATAGCTCGGGAAGTCGGTTCCGGTCATTATGTCATAAGCCAGGTCGGAGTTGCCGAACATGGTCAGCACTTCCAGGATGTACTTGGTGCCTATGATTCCGGTGGTCAGGTGAGAATTGTGTTTATAGACCAGGTCATTAAAAAGATTTCCCCAGACTCCCCCCCGGGCATTGTCCGGCACCAGACCCAGAAACAGCGGCAGGGTGTTGGCCGTCTGGCTGCCCCCGGCGTAGTTTCTGGTTGCCTGGTCCAGGTAGGCCCGGTTGAAGGCTTCTTTGATTTCAGCCAGCAGCTTCTGATAAAGGTCGGCTTCCGGATGTCGGCCGAGAACTCTGGCCGCCTCAGCCAGGATTTTAACGTCATAATAATAATAGAAGGAAGAAACCAGACTGCCCGGACACTTATCTATGGCCACCCAGTCACCGTAATGGCTGAATCTGACCAGTCCGTTTTCAGCCTTGGTTTTGAGAAATTCCACGTATTTTTTCAATCCGTCATAATGCTCTTCCAGGATTCTTTTATCGCCGTAGTACTGATACATGTACCAGGCAATCAGGGGGTAGGCTGTGCCCCAGGCCGGGTCGGCCGGTCGGGAGCCCCAGATGTGGGGAACGGTGTCGGTCACAGAACCGTCTTCTCCCTGGGCGTCCCTGATGTTGCGCAGAAAATTGGTGTAAAAAGCGGCCATCTCAAAATTCATCATTGCCTCTTCGGCTGTTACCTGAGCGTCGCCCATCCAGCCCATGCGTTCGTCTCGCTGGTCGCAGTCGGTGGGGATGCTGTGCAGGTTGGTTTTCTGGCCCCAGAGTATGAGGCGCTGGATGTCGTTCAGAATTTGTTTGGAGAAGGCAATGTTGCCGGCGGAAGCCACGGCTGTGTGAACCACCCGGCCACGGACCGCATCTA
>CAZDZU010000063.1:0-8710 GCA_964509995.1 uncultured Eubacteriales bacterium
ACTCACCGACCTGTATCAAAAACTTTTTCCCCTCCCTGGATACCATGTATCTGCCTACGACCTATTTCTCCCCGGTCGGGTCCGGAGTTTCAGCGGCCGGCTTTTCTTTTCCTTTCCCGGGCTGACCTGTTTTCTGCCGGCCATTCTGGCCGTTACCACCGGAGGGAGAATTCTTGTGAGCATAGTCGGTAATGTACCAGCCAGAGCCCTTGAATTGAATGGCCGGGCTGGAAACCAGCCGGCACAGACTGCCGCCGCATTCCGGACATTTGTCCAGAGGGCTGTCCTTTATGTTTTGTAGAACCTCAAAGCGTTTCTGGCATTGCTGGCAACGATATTCATAAAGAGGCATCTTCCGACTCCTCCGTCCACTACAAAAATTAGCTGACTATGGTTTTTTATTATAGCAGAAAAAACGCCTGATGGTAACAGACCGCCAGCCCAGAATGGGAGTGTATGCTCAGGCTTCCGTTACCACCCCTTTTTTTTGTTTTATCCAGATTTAAACAATTCGGTCAGAATCGTCCTGGAACTTGGGGATGCGAGATTTTATTTTCTCCTTGCCAAAATGGAAGCCCAGCAGGAAGGTGGAAAAAATCCCGAGGAAAAGCAGCAGGAACTTGAACAATTTTTTCATGGCACTTTTCTCTTATAAATTCTTTAATAATTTTTGCCGAAAGTCAACCTCCGAGCACAGGTTTTTTGTAATTTTTATAAAAAAACTGTCGTTCTTCGGAAGGCCGGATATTTGCCGAAAGGGCGTTAAAGTCTTAAAATCTAATTGGAGGCAGAAATGAATCGCCCGACCTGGCTAAAGACTATCATTTGCTGGCTGTTCTGTTGGTTGCTCATAGGGCCGGCGTACGGACAGGGCATCAGAAAGCCGGTCTGGGCCGGTCAGTTCTATGAAGCCGATCCGGGAAGGCTGAACCGGCAACTCGACCTCTGGCTTGAGTCGGCCAAGGAAGCGTCCGTGTCCGGAGAAGTGGTCGGCCTGATCGCCCCGCATGCCGGCTATGTCTATTCAGCCAGAGTGGCGGCCTGCGGTTACCGTCTGGTCAGGGGGCTGAGTTTCGATTCGGTAGTGATCATCGGGCCTTCCCATCAGCTGGCCTTTGAAGGTTGCTCCATTTATCTGCGGGGCGGTTTCGAAACTCCGCTCGGGGTGGTCGAGGTGGACGAAAACCTGGCCAGGGAGCTGGCTCGCTATTCCGGCTTCGGCTATATCCCGGAAGCGCACGACCGCGAGCATTCAGTCGAAGTTCAGGTCCCTTTTATTCAGAAAGTATTTCCCCGGGCCAGAATTGTGCCGGTGGTCATGGGAAACCAGACCGACAGAACCATTCAGGCGCTGGCTGCAGCGCTGACCCGGGCCACCGAAGGTAAAAAGGTGCTGGTGGTGGCATCCACTGACCTGTCTCATTTTCTGAACCGGCCCAGGGCCAATGAGCGGGACGGCCAGACGATTGAGCTTATAAAAAAGTTCGACCTCAAAACCCTCGGCCGTCAGGTAGAAAGGCACGAGAACATAATGTGCGGAGGCGGTCCGGTGCTGGCCCTCCTTCAGTACGCGCAGAAAAGAGGACCGGCCCGGACGGAAATCTTATCTTATTCGGACTCGGCCGCGGTCGGCGGTCCGGAAGACCGGGTGGTGGGGTATCTCGCCGCCGCTGTCTATCTTGAACGATCCGCGGGAATAGAAGACCTGAGGCCGGAGGAAAAAAAAGAATTGCTGGCTCTCGCCCGCCGGGCGATAGAAACCTATCTGGAAACCGGTCAGGGGCCGGCCTATCAACCGGCCTCCCCGCGCCTTGAAATGAGAGCCGGCGCTTTTGTCACCCTGAGGCAGAAAAATCAGCTCCGGGGCTGTATCGGTTTTGCCGAGCCCGTGTTCCCGCTATGGGAGACGGTGGCCCAGGCGGCTATCCTGGCCGCCACCGAAGACCCCCGGTTTCCACCGCTCAGAAAGGCTGAGCTCTCCAGCCTGAGGATCGAGATTTCTGTCCTGGGTCCGCTCCAGCCGGTATCTGATATTTCCGAAATTAAAATCGGACGCGATGGCCTGGTGATCAGAGAGGGACAGCGGAGCGGGCTGTTGCTTCCTCAGGTAGCCACCGAGCAGGGCTGGGACCGCCGGACTTTCCTGCGGGAAGTCTGCCGGAAAGCCGGGTTGCCGGATAATGCCTGGAAGAATTCCAGAGGCCTTTTCAAATTTGAAGCCATTGTCTTCCAGGAATAGACCCGGCCGGGAGCGTGTTGCTAAACGGCTGGCTAAAACTTATAATGAAAAGGGAAGGCTAACATGAGCTGGACAATTTATGCCATTCTGATTATTTTCGGCCTGTTTATCATCCTGATGATCATCAACCCCAACCTGTCCTGTTTTGGCAGAAGAATCAAGTCTCCTTTTTATCCGGTAACCAGAAAGAAAAAGATGAAAGTTGTTTCCAGAGACTATAAATTCGATCTGGGTGCGCCGGGGACTAAACCCGGTCAGCCCGGTCAAGCCGAAAGTTCCCCCAAAAAGAAGGCTGAAGATTACGGGTTTAAGCTGGACTGAAAAGCTCGCCGGAACCAAGGAGTGGCGGTGCCGCAGGCAGGAGGGAGAAAGAGGGCCAGCCGGTTGATGGTCATTCCGGCCCGCAACCTGTTCGCCGTTGCTCTTATCCTCGGGCTGGCAGGAGCCGGTTGTCGTCCGGGCCCGGCCCGGTTGTTGCCGCCAGCTGAAATCCAGGACCTGAAGGGGGAGGCTTCTTTTTATCTCAGCGGACCGGATGGAGCTTTTCGATTCAGGCTGGGGTTTTGCTGCCGGCTGTCGGGTGGAGTCAGGCTGGAGTTATTCGACCCTCTCGGGCGATTAAGAACTGTGGTCTGGCTGGGGGGCCAGCGGGCTACCCTGTATCTACCTTCAGAAAAAGTTTTCTGGCAGGGGGATAGCCGTGTTCTGACCTCGGAAGTCTTTGGCCGGGAGATAAATGATGAGGAGCTAACCGGGATTCTGGCTGGCCACTGGACCCGCCTGGCCGACCAGATGGGATGGAAGCTTCAGCTTGACAGTCAGGGCCGCGTTCTGGGGGGAGAGAGGAACGGGTTGCGTTTCATCCTCAAGGAAAAATTTTCCCCCGGTCTGGTGCCGAGAACAGTTCACTTCATCTACGGAGATTATACGGTCAGAATGAAAGTTCTGCGGATGAATTTTAACCGCTGCCGGGATGATTCTCTGTTCAGCCCGGCGCTTCCGCCCGTCGCCAGAGAGCTGGACTGGGAAGAGATGGCAGGCCGATGGAAAAAATAATTTTAAGCTCGCTGGCCAAGATCAATCTGGGACTGGAAATCGGCCCTCGTCGCCCGGATGGTTATCATCAGTTGACCACTCTTTTCCAGACGATTAACCTCAAAGACCGCCTGACCTTTGAAAAGAGGCCGGACAGCCAGATAATTCTAAGAGGCAACAGGGCGGATGTCCCCTGGGACGAAAGCAATCTCATCTACAGAAGCGCCCTTCTGCTGAGGAAGGAAGCACGCCTGGAGGATGGAGTCGGTGTTACCGTGGAGAAACAGATTCCGCCCGGAAGGGGGCTGGCGGGCGGGAGTAGCAATGCCGCCGTCACCCTGCTGGCTCTTAACCTCCTCTGGGGCTGCAATTTTAAGCAGGAGAAATTAAAGGCCCTGGCCGCGGAGCTTGGAGCCGATGTGCCGTTTTTCCTCCACGGGGGGCTCTGTCTGGGCACGGGGAAGGGGGAGGTTTTGCAGGAAGTGCCAGAATTGCCCCCGGCCTGGGTGCTGGTCATTGCCCCGGACTTTTCCATTTCCACAGCCCGGGCCTATCAGGAGTTTGACCGCCTCCCGCCTGGCTTGACTTCAACCGGTAAAGAAAGTAAAATTATCCAGTTTTTAGAGCAGAGAAACTTATCATTCTTCAAGCATTTAAGAAACGATTTAGAACTGGCGGTTTTTAAGATACAACCTCAGCTGGTTGAGATAAAAAAGGAACTTGCGGCGGCCGGAGCCGAGTTGTCTTTGCTGAGTGGCTCGGGCTCGGCGGTCTTTGGCTGGTTTCAGGATCGTTTGCTGGCCCGGCAGGCAGCCGGGAAGTTTGATAGAGACTATCAGGTTTGGCTGGTAGAAACTGTAAGACGTGAGCGGTACTGGCAGGAACTCAACACTGGGGCGTAGCCAAACTGGTAAGGCAACGGACTTTGGATCCGTCATCTGGAGGTTCGAGTCCTCCCGCCCCAGCTCCGAAAAAGTCCGGAGAAGGAAAGTAAGATGAAAGTTTTTTCAGGTTCATCCAACCCGCAGCTGGCGCAGAGGATTGCCAGCTATTTAAGAATTGAACTGGGGCGTTGCGTCCTGGACAGGTTTTCCGACGGCGAGATTCATTTCTACATCGACGAAAACGTCCGCGGCGAGGACGTCTTCGTTATTCAATCGGGCTGTGCGGACGCCAATTTTCATCTGATGGAACTATTTCTGATGCTGGATGCGTTCAAGCGAGCCTCAGCCGGAAGGATAACCGCTGTTATTCCATATTTTGCCTATGCCAGACAGGACTGGAAAGACCGGCCCCGGGTGCCGATTTCAGCCAGGTTGATAGCCGACCTGCTGGAAACGGCCGGAGCCAACCGCGTGCTGACCATGGACCTTCATTCACCGCAGATCCAGGGTTTCTTTTCCATTCCGGTCGATAACCTGATGGCCGCCCCGGTCATTGCCAACCATATAAAGACGATTAATCTGGAAAATCTGACCATCGTCTCCCCTGATGCCGGTGGCGTCGGACGGGCCAGAGTATTTGCCAAGAGACTGGACGCCCGGCTGGCGATCATCGATAAAAGACGGCCAGCTCCCAACGTGGCCCAGGTTCTCCATGTTATCGGCGATGTCAGGGATCAGGATGTGGTCATGTTTGACGATATGGTTGATACGGCCGGCACTCTGACTCTCGGCGTGGAGGCTTTGAAACGGGAGGGGGCCAGGCGAATTTTTGCCGCCTGCACCCATCCGGTGCTGTCGGGCGAAGCGGTCGAGCGCATTGAGAAGTCAGGTCTGGAAAAGGTGTTTGTGACCGACACCATTCCCCTGAAAGAAAAGGCCAGCCGCAGCGACCGATTCCAGATGCTGTCAGTGGCCGAGCTTTTTGGCGAAGCCATAAAAAGAATAAACGAGGGTAGCTCAGTAAGCTCTCTTTTTACCTGAGGAGGAAAGATATGACACTGGTGATTAAAGCGGACAAGAGGACCGACCTCGGCAAGAATGCTTCCGGGCGGATCAGACGCCAGGGACTGGTGCCGGCCATCCTGTATGGCGAATCAATGGACAGCCAGCCTCTGATCCTGAAAAAAAAGGATATTATCGAAATCCTGAAATCAGAGACCGGAGAAAACACCATCTTCCGGGTGGCTTACGACTCCGAGGAAAAGGATGTGATGATCAAGGAAGTCCAGATTCACCCCGTAACTGACGAACTGTTGCATGTCGACCTGATCCAGATCTCAATGGACAAACCGGTCAGGGTTGCTGTCCCGGTTGAGCTCCAGGGCGAGCCGGTGGGAGTGAAAGTGGAAGGCGGCCTGGTGGATTTTCTGTTGAGAGAGCTGGACATAGAATGTCTGCCGCGAGAAATCCCGGAAGCGATCCGGATTGACATCAGCAATCTACACCTGCATCAGTCTTTCAAGGTGATGAACCTGGAACTTCCGGCCGGAATCAAAATCCTGCATGAACCCCAGACCGCTATCGTGGTCATAAGCAGCATAGCTGAAGAGGCCGCTCCTGCCACCACCGAAGAAGTGGTCGAGGGGGCCGAGATGAAAGAACCGGAAGTTATCAAGAAAGAACGCAAGAAAGAGGAAGAAGAAGAGACCAAGGGGTGATGAGTGTGGCTGGTGGTTGGTCTGGGCAATCCGGGATCGGAGTACAGCCAGACCAGGCATAATGCCGGTTTCATGGCTGTCCAGGCTCTGGCCAGGCAATGGCGCCTGCAGCTTAAAACCCGGACCTGCCGGTCCAGACTGGCCGAGACCAGGCGAGGACGCTCGACAGTAATCCTGGCCCTGCCTCAAACTTACATGAACCTTAGCGGACAGGCAGTCAGGGCGCTTCTCGACGGCTTCCGGGTAAAGCCAGAAAAGCTGATTGTGGTCTATGACGACCTTGACCTGAACCTGGGCCAGATCCGGGTTCGAGCCAGCGGCAGCCCGGGAAGCCACAGAGGAATGAAATCAATCGTCGAGGTCATCGGCCGACAGGATTTTCCCCGCGTCCGGGTCGGAATCGGACCCAGGCCCGAGGGCCGCGAAGCCGCCGAGTATGTTCTTGAAGAATTCCCCCCGGAAGAAAAAGAAAAGCTGCGGCCAGCGCTGGCTGCTGCCTGCCGGGCGGTGGAAATGATAATCGACGGAGACCTGCCCGGGGCGATGAACCTTTTTAACCGAAAAAAACAGGATTCGGCAGGGGAAGATTGATTTTTCGCCAGAATGTTGTAAAATAAGCATTCGTCTCCTTGCTCCGCCGCCAGAGCGACGGGGCTTTTAATCCATAAGGAGGAAAAGATGAATCAATACGAAACTGGTTTTATCGTTGCTCCCAACCTGCCCGAAGAAGAAGCGGCAGCTCTTATCAACCAGCTGGCTGAAGTCATTTCGACCAGAAACGGCCGGTTGATCAAAAAGGACCTCTGGGGAAAGCGCAGGCTGGCCTATCCCATCAAGAGATTTACTGAAGGCCTGTATGTGTTTTTTACCTATGAGGGCGTCCCGGCCATTCCGGCCGAGCTGGAAAGAAGGTTCAAGCAGACCGATGCTATCCTGCGTTTCATAACCCTCAAGAAAGACCTCAGGGATGTAGCCAAGGGCAAGAAAAAAGTCAAAGTCGCAGAGGCGGCCGAGACTGCCCCGGCCAGCGCGGAGCCTCAGAACTTAACCCCGACCCCGGAGGAGGTAAAATAACATGGCCAACAGAGAAGAAAGAGAAAAGACTGAAAGAACTCCCTCCAGGAAATTTTTCCCGCCCAAGAAAAAAGTCTGCCGGTTCTGCGAGAGAAATCTCCGGGATATTGACTACAAAGCGGTGGAGATTTTGAGAAAATACATACCGGACCGGGGCAAGATTGCCCCCCGTCGCATCACCGGGACCTGCGCCTATCACCAGCGTAAACTGGCCAGAGCCATCAAGAGGGCCCGGCTCATGGCTCTGTTGCCCTTCGTCGAAGACTGAGTTCCAGGAGGCTTGGGATGAAAATCATACTGTTGGAAAACGTGGAAAAAGTTGGACGCAAGGGTGATATCCTGGAAGTCGCTCCGGGGTTTGCCCGGAATTATCTTATTCCCAGGAAGCTGGCCATGGAAGTGACCCCCGGCAATCTGAAAAGCGTGGAGATGCAGCAGAAGGCTCTGAAGAAGAAGCTGGAGAAAGAAAGGCTGACCTTCCAGGAACTGATCAAGCAGCTCAACCAGGTTACCCTGACTTTTGTCCGCAAGTCTAGCGAAAAGGACGTCATCTTCGGCTCGGTCTCGGCGGCCGATATCCAGGAGGAGCTCGCCCGTCAGGGTTTTGACATAGACCGGAAAAAGATTGTGCTGGAAGAACCGATAAAAAGGCTGGGGACATTTTCTGTCCCGGTTAAGGTCTACCACGAGGACTGGGCGGAGATCAAAGTAGTCGTGGTCAAGGAGGAGGCGCCGGAGCCGGGTAGCCCGACAGAACCCACAGCTTGAGAACGGCAGGGTCTTAACAATCGTCTCTTTTAATATTACACTGGAGGAGAAGTCCTCCCGGGAAGAGAGATAACATGGAACTCGATTTGACCGTTCTCAAAAAAACCCCACCTCACAGCCTGGAAGCAGAAAAAACGGTCCTGGGCGGCATTCTGGTCAATAATGCCTACCTGAACGTTGTGCTCTCCCAGCTGTCGCCCGAGGATTTCTATCGAGATTCCCACCGCCAGATTCTGGAGGCTATGGTGGCCCTGATGGACCGGGGCCAGCCGATAGACCTCCTGACCCTGAGCGAGGAAATTCAGAGAAACGGGTTGCTGGAAGAAATCGGCGGGGCGGCCTACCTGGCTTCTCTCATGGACGGGGTGCCCCGGACTCTGAACATCGAATACTACGCCCAGATCATAAAAGAAAAATCCCTGCTGCGGAAACTGATTCTGTCCTCAGCCAAAATCATCAGCACTTCGTACGAACAGCAGACTGATGCCGATACAGTTATCAGTGAAGCCCAGCAGGCCATCGTGGAAATTGCCGAGGAAAAGATAAAGCCGGGCCTGGTGCCCATCGGCTCAATCACAGGAGAAATGCTGGAGACCATCAGGATCCTGTCCGAACGGCAGGAGGCAGTCACCGGAGTGCCCACCGGGTTTATCGAACTGGATAACCTGACCGGTGGTTTCCATCCTTCCGACTTCATCGTGGTCGCCGCCAGGCCTTCCATGGGCAAGACGGCCCTGGCCCTCAACATCTGTCAGCATGTCGGTCTGCGGACCGATTACTATGCCGGGTTCTTTTCCATTGAAATGGCCAAAGAACAGGTGGTTCTGCGACTGCTGTGCGCCGAGGCCCAGGTTGACCTGCGCAAGGCCAGGTCGGGTTTTATCGGCGAAAGGGAATTCGAGAGACTGCAGCTGGCGGCTGAAACCCTGGCCCAGGCTCGTATCTACGTGGACGAGTCAGCTGCCCTGACGGTCATGGAGATGAAGGCCAAG
>CAZDZU010000064.1:0-3572 GCA_964509995.1 uncultured Eubacteriales bacterium
TGATATTCAGGTGAACCGTATTACCGACCTGATCGGTCCTTCCGGTTGCGGCAAATCAACCTTCCTCCGGACCCTGAACAGAATGAACGACCTCATAGAAGGCTGCCGGACAGAGGGAGAAGTCTTATTCGAGGGCAGGAACATATTTGACCCCGGGACCGACCTGCTGGAACTCAGGCGAAGGGTGGGCATGGTCTTTCAGCGTCCCAATCCTTTTCCTCTGAGCATTGCCGATAATATCACCTACGGGCTCAGGGTGCACGGCCGGACCGACCCCGGTTTTCTGGAGGAAAGGCTTTACCGCAGCCTGCAGGCGGTCAATCTCTGGGAGGAACTGAAGGACCGGCTGACAGATAATGCCCTCCAGCTGACCGGCGAACAGCAGCAGCGTCTCTGTATTGCCCGTCTGCTGGCGGTGGAGCCCGAGGTGGTGCTGATGGACGAGCCCTGCTCGGCCCTGGACCCGGTGGCTACGGCCAGGATTGAAGATTTGATGTATGAGCTCAAGAAAGACTATACTATCATCATCGTCACTCACAACATGCAGCAGGCGGCCCGGGTTTCGGATTTCACCGGCTACTTTCTGCTGGGCGACCTGGTGGAGTTCGGCGACACCAATCAGATTTTTACCAGTCCCAGAGATAAGCGGACTGAAGATTATATAACCGGCCGTTTTGGTTAGAACCGAAGGACCAGAGCAGCTGGAAAGGAGGCAGCCATGACCAGGTATTTTGATGAGGAATTGCTGGAACTCAATAAGAAAATTCTGGAGATGAGTGCCGAGGCTGAAGCGGCCATCGGTAATTCCATCAAGGCTCTGAGAGAGCTGAGCCGGGAGAAGGCCGAAGCGGTCATCAAGGATGACGACCGGATAGATAACCTGGACCTGGCCATCGAGGAGAAATGCCTGAATCTCATCGCCCTCTATCAACCGGCCGCGGCCGACCTGCGTTTTATCGTCATGTCGATGAAAATCGCCACCGACCTGGAAAGAATTGCCGACCTGGCCGTGGATATTGCCCAGAGGGTGCTGGAGATGGCCGACAAACCGCTCTTAAAACCGCTGATTGACATTCCCAGGCTGGCCACTCTGTCTCAGGGAATGGTCAGGGATGCCATCAACTCTTTCGTCAATAAGAATACCGAGCTGGCCAGGTCGGTAATCCTCAGGGACAGCGAGGCTGACAAACTGCGAAACCTGGTTCAATCCGAATTGATCAATGATTACATGAGCAAAGACCCGACGACTGTCCCGAGGGCAGTGCCTTTGCTTCTTGTCGCCAGGCACCTGGAAAGGATCTGCGACCACGCTACCAACATCGCCGAGGATGTTATTTACCTGGTTAAAGCCGAGCAGGTTCGCCATCACCTGGAGAGCCTGAAGTAGGTCAGTCTGGTCAAATCTTTTGTCTTCGGGGACGGGTATCCGCAGTTCTTACGGCCGATATGAGTTTTTCCGGTGAACAGACGCCATGCGGCCGTTAGCTTCAGGCCAGCTGAAGTCAATTCAGGGCTTAAATCTTTATCCTGCGGCTTAAGATGCTGGTTTCGTCAAATTACCGAGTCTGAACCGACTAATTATATCAGGGCCGGCTTGATTGCCGGAGTGCCCCCGTGTGCTATCTTTAAGGTGATTATGTCTGTTCCAGAACTTAGAACCTGTCGAAAAATAAGCACCATCTTATGGTTTGTCTTCTGGCTGGGCTTCTTGTCCGGTGCTCAGAACGGTCTGGCTGCAGGTCAGGAGAAGCCACAAAAGATTCAACAGCCCAGGGCGGCCTATAACGTAACGGTAAACGCCATAACCATTGCCGTAACCGTTCAGGACAGAAAGGGGCGGTATGTAAACGACCTCGAAGAAAAGGATTTCATAGTTTATGAGAACGGCGAACGGAAAACCATCAACTACTTTCAGCACGACCAGTCCGCCCCGCTCAGTCTGACCGTCCTTCTGGATGTCAGCGGCAGCATGGCCCTGGAGGACAAGTTTGAGGATTGCCGCCGGGCGCTTCAGGTCCTGGCCGAAAAAATTCTTTCGCCCCGGGACGAGCTGGCCCTGCTGGTTTTTGCCGACGGCGAGGTTGAGGTGGCGGCCAGGCACCAGGTGGACAGGTCGGCTTTCCTGGAAGCTCTTAACAACGAAAAGGCTTACGGCAAAACCGCCCTTAACGATGCGGTAGCCGTATCACCGCAGTATGCCGTCCGGGCCAGAAATGAGAAGAGAGCCCTGATACTGATTACCGACGGTATTGAAAATGACAGTCAGTCTTCGGCCGACCAGGCTCTGGAAATTGCCCGGCGGGTGGATGTTCCCATTTATGTCATAGGTTACAGGATACCCAGGGCCGAAGAAATACTCGCCAGACACAGGAGAAGAGCCGGGCTGACGACCATCGGCATTGTCGAAACCCTGAACCTTTTTGCCGGAGCTACCGGAGGCCAGGCCTTTTTTCTGGATGACCTGGAGAGCCTGCTGGCTACCCTTTACGAGATCAAAAAGGAGCAGAGCCATCAGTACATCATCGGATACACTTCTTACAAGGAAGATGATAGATACCGGCGGATTCTGGTTACCACTCCCCGGGGAAATTACAGAATTCGGACAAGACAGGGTTATTAAAACCGATCCCGGACCCTCCTGTCCCTCGGGGCAGTGGGCACGTTTAAAAAATATTTAATGACAGAGGATAATTTTGAAGTTATAATGACAACAAGGTGCTTTTATCATCCGGCTTCATTATCCGGAATGAAAAAAAAGAAAGGAGGTCGGCATGAAAAAGAATTTTCTTTTTTATGCGGCGGTCCTGGTGATAGCCCTGGCCTTCCTCGGCACGAGCTGTGCTACCAAGAAGTACGTGAGTACAGAAGTGGCGGCCGTTGATCAGAAAGTGGCGGCTGTTTCCAGTGAAATTGAAGAAGCCCAGAAGAGAATCAAGGAACATGATGAGAAACTGGCCACCATCGGCGAGCTGATCGGAAAGCATGATACCCAGTTCAAGCAGGTTGACGGCAAGATCGAAGAGGTCAAGACGCTCATCCGGGGTAACCTGATAATGACGGCTACTTTGAGCAATGACGAAGCCAAATTCGCTTTCAACAGCGCCGAACTCAGCGCCGAAGCCAAGGCAGCCATCGACAGGTTTGTCCAGAAGCTGATAGAAGAGAACAAGGGTGTTTACCTTGAGATTCAGGGACATACCGACAATACCGGGGCCGAAGAAGTCAACGTCTATCTGGGACAGAAAAGAGCCGAAGCAGTTATGATGTACCTGTACAAAACCCACCGGATTCCGCTGCACCGGATGTCGGCCGTAAGCTACGGCAGTTCCAAGCCCGTGGCCGAAAATACCACCCGCGACGGCCGGGCCAAGAACAGGAGAGTAGAAATCCTGGTCTACGAATAAGCCCGGGGATTCCGTAAGCCGCTGAAGCCGGATGGCAGGCTTAAGGCTCTGTCTGTTCGTTCTTGATTATAAGAAGCTGGCTACGAAAATTTTTAATCTTTAATGCCTGGCTTCAGACAGCCTAATCAAGTTTTGACGTTTACTCTGCCTTAGCCCTCTGGGTGAATC
>CAZDZU010000064.1:3582-8604 GCA_964509995.1 uncultured Eubacteriales bacterium
CCTTTATTGTCAATCAAGACTTGATTCAGGCGGGCGGGAGGCACTTTTTAACATAAAAGAAGAGACTGCTAATTCTTCCAGCGGAATGGTTCTTTGCGCCGGAAATCAGGCACCAGGTGTTCGTCTTCCCGGAAGGGATCGGGCTGCAGGAAAAGGTTTTCAAAGCCCAGGTCGAGAGCCCTTTTCATTACCCGGTGATATTCCCCGGGGGTAATTTCTCGCTGAATTTCGGCCGGAGCCCTGTAACAGGGATGGTACTGGCTCATAAGACTCAATCCAACCGAGGGTGACAGGTTGCTGGCAATCCACTCCAGCACCCGGATGGAATCATCGGCTGAGCCGGGAAGGACCAGATGTCTGATGATCAGACCCCGCCGGGCAATATCCTGTTCGTCCAGCACCAGGTCGGGTTGCTGGCAGTACATTTCCTGAAGAGCCAGGCGGGCCTGTTCAAAATAATCCGGAGCTGAGGAATATTTCCGCGAGAGTTCGGAAGAAACGTACTTGAGGTCCGGCAGATAAATATCGATTATCCCCCGCAAATGCTCGATAACCTCCAGCGAATCATAGCCGTTGGAATTGTAAACGAGGGGGATGGACAGCCCCTGGCGGTAGGCAATTCTTAAAGCCCGGAGAACGGGCAGGATGACATGGGTGGGGGAGACGAAATTGATGTTCAGGGCTCCCTTTCTCTGAAGCTCGAGCATCAGATCGGCCAGGCTGTCATCAGTTAGCAGGTGCCCCTCATTGAGCCAGCTCAGCTGGAAGTTCTGGCAGAACAGGCATTTGAGATTGCAGCCGGTAAAAAAGATGGTGCCGGAACCCCTGGCTCCAGCCGCAAGACCGCGGCCGCTGAGGACGGGTTCTTCGCCGAAGTGCAACAGCCCGACCGAAACCCGGGCCTGACTGCCCGTCTGGCAGACTCCGGTCTGACCCCTGGTGCGGTCGACATGGCAGTGCCGCGGGCAGAGTGTGCAGTCGGTCTCCAGAGGAGAAAGCTTCTCCAGTGCTCGCTCGATGGCTTCCAGTTTTCGCTGCCGAAAAAATTCGCCCTCTTTCATCTTTTTTTCCCGTTGCCGTTCTTTTTTTAGCCTCTCTCTCTTGACCAGAGCTTATTATAGCAGAGCCTGGTGAGGCCGGCATCTCTGGCGGGCGATGACCATCTGCGCCCAGTTAAAAGAAGTTCAAAAAGTCTGATTCCTTGAGCGGAGAGACAGCTACGGGGTCAAGTCCCGCAGACCGGAGCTGCCGGCTAAGGTCTGGCTCAAAAAATCCTGAGCAGAATAAAGCCAACAGTTTCAAAGGAGGTCTTCATTTGCAATGATAATAACCGGGGAAGACAAAAAGCCCGGTGGTCCGGAATTGGCGGGGGGGAACCCAAAAGCGTCAGTTCCCGTATTTATTTAAGACTGCCTGTCAGGCGGCTTGTAAGCTCGACTGAAAATAAGTATAGTAAGAGTCCTGTAAAAAATTTTTATTCTGGCAGACAGGGAAGGAATCAACTTGCTGGAAATCATCAAAAGGCTATTCGATATAGCCATACACCTTGACCGTTATGTGGTTGATATCGTCCACCAGTACGGGCTGTGGACCTACCTCATCCTTTTCCTGGTGATCTTCTCAGAAACCGGCTTTGTGGTGACGCCATTTTTCCCCGGTGATTCGCTGCTGTTTGCGGTGGGAGCGGTGGCCGCCGTTGGCAACCTGAACATCTTTGGCCTATTCCTGCTGCTGACCCTGGCTGCCTTCGCCGGCAATATCACCAATTACTGGATTGGTTCGAAAGTAGGACCGGGTGTTTTCAGGAAGGAAAAGAGTCGGTTTTTTAAACGTGAGTATCTTAAAAATACTCAGCTTTTTTATGAAAAATACGGCAGTCTGACTATTGTCATTGCTCGCTTCATGCCCTTTATCCGGACCTTTGCTCCGCTCGTGGCCGGGATTGGCCGGATGTCCTACTTCAAGTTCTTGCTGTATAGCTTCATCGGCAGTCTGCTCTGGGTTTCGCTTTTCCTGTTCGGCGGTTATTTCTTCGGCAACATTCCCGTGGTCAAGAGGAACTTCTCGCTGGTCATAGTGGCCATTATCCTGATCTCTCTGATTCCGGCCGGTGTCAGCATCTGGAAGGAAAGGCGGCGGAGAAGGGCGGGAAAGCCATTTCCAGAAAATTGAGTTCAGGTCTTCTCCAGATAGAGATTTAAAGAAACGGGAATACAATCTCTCAGGATTGCGTTTTAATCGCTTGATCTAACCCGCTACGATTTACTGACGGCTATTGTAATTCGAGCCAGAGTTATTCCGGTTCTTCCCGACAGAAGTAGAACCGCCCTTCCGGGCTCACGACCTTTTTCTCCCGGCTGCTCTGTGCGCCTTCCAGCAATTTTTCAGGTTTTCCAGCAGCTGATGGCTGAGGAGTGGATGGGCAGTGCGGTCTATCTGAAGGGGAGTTATCGATACCCAGCCCCGGTCGACCACATGCACGTCAGAATCTTTCGGCCCGACGCCTCTGGGACTGCCGAAACCTATCCAGAAGTAGGTCTTACCACGAGGGTCGCGTTTTCTGACCAGCTCGGGGGAATAGCGTTTTTCTCCCAGCCGGGTGATTTTTATTCCTTTAGCCGGCAGGGGCGGGATGTTGATATTGAGGTAAACCCGGGGAGGCAGACCATTTTTGAGAACTGTTTCCACCAGGGGTCTGACCATGGATGCCGCCTGCTTGAAATCATACAGGTGACCGTTACTCGTTCTTTTCCCCATCAAAGAGACGGCAATTGAGGGAAGTCCCAAGAACGTCCCCTGCAGAGCCGCGGCCACCGTGCCAGAATAGGAAACATCCTGGCAGCCAAGGTTGGCTCCTCTGTTTATGCCCGATACCAGAAGGTCCGGTTTTCGGGGCAGGATGTGTCTGAGGGCGATGTAGACGCAATCGGCAGGCGTTCCGTCGACTGCGTATACGTTCCGGTCAATCTTTTCAGCCCGGAGGGGCCGGCGCAGGGTCAGGGCCAGGGAGACAGAACTCTTCTCCCGGTCGGGAGCCACCACATAAACCTGGCCGGCCTGACCGAGCTCTTCGGCCAGGGCGGTGAGTCCGGGGGCAAAATAACCGTCGTCGTTGGTCAGGAGAAAAAGGGGAGAATTATTCTTAGCCGCAGAATCTTTCTTTTTCATCGGGCAAATGGTTCCTTATACACTGTTATCTTGACTGATAAGGAAAATAATTATAATCGAAGCAGTCCGGATAATCCATAGAACCAGGCTCGGAATTTTTGCCCCGGTGATAGTCGGAAACGGTTAGAAGTCTTCCCGGTCAGGCCGGGCCCAAAAAAGAAGAAATCGGGACGAGCGGATTTGAACCGCTGACCCCATGCACCCCAAGCATGTGCGCTACCAGGCTGCGCCACGTCCCGATTGGAGTAAAAGGATAAATAAATTTAACCCTTTTTGCGTTTTTTTTCAAGGGTCCGGAGAATTTCGGCCAATTCTTCTTTGACCTGGGCCAGGGCCGAGTAAAGCTTTTCCGGAGGTATCCTGTCAGTTTTGAAGCCAAATTCTTCTTCGACCTTTCGTTTGATGCCGGCGCTGGTCAGGGTGCCCTCCTCGAGCAGTTCTTTGATTCGGAGAATGATCAGTACGTCTTTCTGGCGGTAAATCTGTTTGCCGCTGGCCGTCTGCCCGGCGAAGAACAAAGGGAATTCTTTTTCCCATTCTCTTATGGTTTCGGGGGTGATTTTAAGCAGCCGGCAGACCTCTTCCAGGGAAAAAATCAATTTCCTGTTTATGGCTTCTCTGAGGCTGGTGGCTTTCTGTTCCTGGGTCATCTGCCGATTTCCTCAAAACATTAACATTTAACGCCGCGCTCGTCAAGAAAAAGCCCGACCGGCCGGTAATCGTTCGCAGGTTTCTAAAGAGGTCTTCTCTTTTTCAGGTCGTATCGTTCGCCCTCCAGCAGGACGTGCATCATCAGACCTCTGATTGAAAGGGCCCGGTCGCCCCGCACCTCCACCTGAGCCCGCCCGGAATCATAGACGATCACGTTCCGGTAACCGACGACCTCGAAGGTTTCGTCCGGGTTGACGATAATGGCCGTGGCCTCATCTATGCCCACACCCACTATTTCCGGATGGCCGGCGATGATGCTTATCAGCCGGTTGTGTCTTTTCCGGGTGGCAAAGTGCTGGTCGATAATGGCCGATTTGATCAGGCCGAGTCCCCGGGCGACAATAACATTTCCGGATTCTATGGTCTCGAATTCATGACCCTCTTCCGGTTTTCTGACCTCATCGCCGGTAATCATCAACTCGCTCAGAGCAGCAGCGCCGGCGCTCGTTCCACCGATCACCGCGCCTTTCTGATAGAGTTCCCTGATCATGTTGTGGATGGGAGTGTCCAGTATGGCTTCTGTTATTCTGGTCTGAACTCCTCCCGAGAAGAAAATGCCGCCGCTTTCGGCCAGGAGCCTGGCGTTAGAATAATTTTCGGCTTCTTTCCGGGTGAAATTGTAATAAGCGACCTCTTTAGCTCCCAGCTGGGTGAACTCTTCCACCAGGCTGCGCCCGGTCTCGTCCGGGGTAGCGCTGGCCATCGGCAGGACGACAATCCGGCCGCTTCCCGCCCGGCTGGCCATTTCCACAAAACGTTTCATCATCGCTTCAGGTCTGGTGCCTCCGCCGATGATGAACAGATGGCCGCGGGGACGGCCCTGGGCGGAGGCCAGACTGCCGGCGAAAACAAACATTAAGAGTATCGCTAATAACCCGACCGCTAATCCGGGTATTGAGAACCTTGATCTTCTGTTCATCGTTTTCTCCTGACCTGTATTTTAATGGAATCGGGGCTCAATACAAAGAGCAATTTGAAGCACAGCCAGTTGACCGTCTCCTTGACTTCAGTCCCGGGCCGAGCGCTGGGCTGAGAATCCAGTTTCCAATCGGCTATGAAAATCAGCCTGATGATAATATAATAAAAATTGACTTCAGTATTTTATGACCTTCAGAGAAATAAGATGAAGAAGACGGTCAAAGC
>CAZDZU010000065.1:0-8474 GCA_964509995.1 uncultured Eubacteriales bacterium
TAAAGAGTTTTACTTCAGAGCTTTGAGATGGCAGTTCATGTATAATACCAGACGACATCATTCCACTCTGGGTATGACACCTTACAGGAAGCTGAGGACACAGATGCAGATCTCAAAACAGGTGGCCCTGTTTCCCGTGATGCAGCTGGAAAAACTCACCGACCTGTATCAAAAACTCTTTCCCCTGCCTGGATACCATGTATCTGCCAACGACCAAAAGAAGACCAGAAGGAATCCTTTCCGCTGCGGGAAGCAGGAGACCTGCCGGGCAATTCTTGCATCTTTCCCGGGAACAACAGAAAAGTTCCTCGGAACGACCATTTTTGCTATGGAGGAACAAGGGCCGCCTCCTTTGAGTTCCTGGCTGAACCACAGAAAAAAGGAGCTTCCGAAAGCTATTTCTGTCTGGTTGAATTCTCGCCCGACAGCGGGTAACATTATCCTGAAAATGGAAGCCAAGCTGAAACTGGTGATATTCGACCTTGACGGCACGGTAGTTGAAAACAGCTATGACTGGCCGGCCATCAGGAAGGAACTGGGTATTCCGGGGGACTCTATCCTGGCTTATCTTGAAAGCTTACCGGAGCCGGAGAGGTCAGCCAAATATGCGCTTCTCCAGAAGTTCGAAAAGGAGCAGACCGAAAATTCGGTGCTGAAAGAAGGGGTCAGGGAGTTTCTGGACTGGCTGGGCAGAACCGGGGTAAAGAAGGCTCTGGTGACCAATAACAGCCTGGACAACACCAGGCATCTGCTGGAAAAATTTGACCTCAAATTTGACCTGGTTCTTACTCGTGAAAGCGGACTTCATAAACCGGCCGGGACGCCTTTCCTGAAGGTCATGAAACATTTTGGAGTTAGGTCGGGGGAGACGGCGGTGGTCGGGGATACCAGTTACGACTTTCTGGCGGCCAGAGAGGCCGGAATCAGTCGGGTCTTTATCCTGAAAAGCAACATGACATCAGCTGGCCTGGAGGGCGCTGAAATAGTGGAGAGGTTTGAGCAGATTAAAAATAGACTCTCAGAAAATAACCGGTCTTAGAAGGAAAACGGAAGGACGGGGCCCGGTTGCTGGCCGGGCCTGATTTTCTTGCCGACCCGATTCTGCTTTTATTTCTCGTTTTGTTCGTAAACGACCTTTCCCCCGACTATGGTATAGGCTACCGGAGTGGTCAGGATTTCTCTGGGCTCGAGGCTGAAAATGTCGCCTCCAAAAACTGTAAGGTCGGCCAGCTTGCCCGGTTCCAGGGTTCCTTTAAGATTCTCTTCGAAGGAAGCATAGGCAGATCCCCAGGTGAAGTATCTGATGGCTTCAGCCAGGCTGAGTTTCTGCTCCGGGAACCAGCCTCCTTCCGGAAAATCAAACTCAATATTCTTTCTGGTAAGGGCGGAGTAAAGGCCGCGGCGCGGGTCGAGCGGTTCGACCGGCCAGTCAGAACCAAAAGCCAGGACGGCGCCATTATCGAGCAGGGTTCTCCAGGCGTAGGCGTATCTGGAACGCTCCTGGCCAACCCTGATTTCACAGAAACGCATGTCGGTGGTGCAGTGGGTCGGCTGCATGGAGGCAATGACTCCCAGTTCCTTAAAACGCGGGAAGTCCTCCGGCCTGATAATCTGGGCATGTTCTATTCTGAAACGAAGGTCTTTCTGACCATGTTTTTTCCGGGCTCGTTCGACGGCGTTCAGAACCCAGTTGACTCCTTTGTCGCCGATGGCGTGAGTTCCCACCTGGAAATCGTTGGCGTAGGCTTTTTCCATCAACTCATAAAATGTTTCTTCCGGGTACTGAGGCAGACCGGATTTGGTCGGGTCATCTGCAAAGGGTTCAAACATCAGGGCTGTGCCGGATCCCAGGGTGCCGTCAATGAAAGCTTTAAGGAAACCGACTTTAAGGAAGTGGTCTCCCTGACCCTGTCTGAGGCCCATTTTCAGGTACTGGTCGATTCCCTCAAGCGGCAGCCAGGCATAAATTCTGAGGGTTAACCGGCCTTCAGCCTGGAGCTTTCTATAAATTTCGAGGTCACGCAGCCCGGCGTCAGCATGAACGCCGGTCAGACCGAGTCGCCGGGCGTGGTCCAGTGCCCGCAGAATATCTTCTTCTGGACTTGATTTTAATGTGGATCTAACTTTGATCAGAGCCATGGCCGATTCTTTCAGAATGCCGGTCGGCTCACCGGTTTTTGGGTCGCGGACGATCTCCCCGCCAAAGGGATCTCCAGTCTTTTTATCGATGCCCGAAAGTTTCAGAGCCAGGCTGTTGAGCCAGGCCGAATGACCGTCAACCCTCCTGATTACAACCGGATTTTCCGGCGAAACCTTATCCAGGTCTTCCCGGGTCGGCCATTTCTGGCCCGGGAAAAGGGTATGGTCATATTCTCGACCGAAGATCGGTGTGCCCGGTGGTAATTCCTTTATTTTTTCGGCTATCATCTGCTGGACCTTTTCCACCGAGTCAACGCCCCGGAAGCTCAGCTCTATCAGCGACCTTCCGCCCGAGGAAAAATGGGTGTGGGCGTCTATCAGCCCGGGAATGGCCACTCCATCCTTGAGTTCTATAATCCGGGTTTCCCGGCCTATATATTTTTTAATCTCCTGCCTGGTGCCGGTGGCCAGGATTTTACCTTCGGCTGCGGCCAGGGCTTCCACAAAAGGCTGTGACTCCAGGCCGGTAAAAATCTTTCCGCTGACGACCAGGCTGGCCTTGGCCGCCGGCTCTTGCTGGCAGGCGACGGCTGTGAAACCGGCCCAGTAAATTGCCAGAATTAAAATTTTAAGAATAAATCTGTTTCCGAGTGACTTTTTCATTTTTATCTCCAGGCAAAATTTTTTCCCATGATAACACAATCGACCGCCGGGAATAAAATTTTTCTGCCCTGGGGTTCCGGCGCCTTTACCTGGCCGATTGTCAGGAAGCACTTCAGAAAATTCTAAATTCCGGTTGCAAATCTTTTTAAGCTGAAGAAAAATGATATATCATAAATAGAATAACTTCAGAAGGGAAAATTAGATGAAGGAACAAAAGCTGCTTTTAATACCCGGCCCCAGCCCGGTAGTCGACCGGGTACTGGAGGCTCTGGCCCGGCCGACAGTTTCCCATATCAGCCCGCAGATGGAAAAGGAACTCGCCGCTGCCCTGGAAAATATGAAAAAAATAGTCTTCACCTCCTCCGGGCAGCCTTTCATCATCTCCGGGGCCGGCACCCTGGCCATGGAAATTGCCCTGCTCAACATCACTGCCGATTCCGATAAGGTGCTGGTTCTGTCCCAGGGGTATTTCGGCAACAGGATGGCCGAAATCTGTGAGGCCTTTGAAATCAAATATCACCTGCAGCAGAGCCAGTGGGGCCGGGTGGTGACCGCTGAAGAGCTGCGGGCCGAATTGAAAAAACACAGGTATGAGGTCGTAGTCTGCACCCATGTGGACACAGCCACCGGGGCCTGCGCTCCCGTCAGGGAATATTCTGAAGTTGTGCGCCAGACAGCCCCCGAAGCGCTTTTTGTGGTGGATGGAGTCTGTGCCACCGGAGGAATTGAAGAACGGATGGATGACTGGGGTATCGATGTCATCCTCACCGCTGCCCAGAAGTGTCTGGGGGCCCCTCCCGGTCTGGCCATAGACGTTTTTTCCCAGCGGGCACTGGAGAAGCGCCGGAAACTACACCGGGTCAGAGCCTACTATGCCGACATTCTGCGCTGGCTGCCGGTCATGGAGAACCCCAATAAATATTTTTCGACTCCCGGCGTCAATGAAATCAGGGCCTTCTATGAGGCCACCAGAATCGTCCTGGAAGAAGGGCTGGAAAACAGGTTCTCCAGGCATGAACGATTTGCTTCCGTTATCCGCACCGGTTTAAGTTCGCTCGGATTCACCATCTTTACCGATGAAACCTGCCTGGCGGCCACTCTTTCGGTGGTTCGTTACCCGGAGGGCCTGGATGATTTGAGCTTCAGGCGCAAGCTGTATGAGAACGGGGTGGTCGTGGCCGGCGGACTGGGACCGGTGGCCGGGCAGGTATTTCGTCTGGGCCATATGGGTAATCTGACCAGGGAACAGATCATCTTCGCTTTTGATGCCATAGAAAAAACTCTGCTCAACCTGGGCTATGCCTTTACCCTTGGCGACGGGGTGGAAACAGTCCGGTCTCTTCTGGTAAGATAAAAAAGATCTTGAGTATTATCTGACCGGAAGCGGGTCCGGGAGCCCGGCCTGATTCAGGTTGCGGTCGAGTCAAAAATAATTTGAGGTAAGGTGATGAAGAGTGAAGTTTATTTTGTCAAAGCCAGCCGCGGGGAAGCGCCCGAGATCATGGCCAGGAAAGCCAGGGCCATCTACCTGGCTCTCGGTCTTAACGAAAAGATACAGCCTGAGGATTTCGTAGCCCTCAAGATCCATTTTGGAGAAAAAAACAACACCGGACATATCAAGCCCCGCTGGCTGACCGGAATCATAGATGAGGTTTTGAAAAGAAGCCAGAAAGCTTTTCTCTCGGACAGCAACACGCTCTATGTCGGCCAGCGGTCTAATTCGGTGGACCATATTCGTCTGGCCTGGGAGCACGGGTTCACCCCGGAGGTGGTAAAAATTCCAGTCATCATCGCCGACGGTCTGGTAGGCAGCGAGAAGGCTGAAGTTAAGGTGGAGGGGCAGAGAATAAAGTCCTCTCGGATAGCCAGCGCCTTTCTCCATTCTGAGGCCATGCTCTGTCTCAGCCATGTGACCGGCCATGTCCAGAGCGGGGTGGGCGCGGCCATAAAGAATCTTGGCATGGGCTGCGCATCCCGGGCGGGCAAACTCGACCAGCATTCGGTCGTTCACCCCAGGGTCAACAGCAAGCAATGTCGGAACTGCGGGGTCTGTATCAGATATTGTCCGGCCGCGGCCATCGTCCTGGCTGAAAATTATGTGCTGATCGATGACGAAAAGTGCATCGGTTGCGGTGAATGTCTGGTGGTCTGCAAATACGGGGCAGTCAAAATGAAGTGGGATGAAGATTCCCGCCGTCTGCAGGAAAAAATGGCCGAGTATGCCCTTTCGGTCAAGAGCCATTTCAAGGATAAGATCTGCTTTCTGAACTTCATCCTTCAGGTCACTAAAGATTGCGATTGCATGGCCAAAAATCAGCCGGCTATCGTTGATGATGTCGGGATTGTCGGCTCCGTTGACCCGGTGGCCGTTGACCGGGCTTCGATTGACCTGGTGTTGAAGACAGCCGGACGGGACGCTTTCAGGCAGGGCTACAACATTGACTGGTCGGTGCAACTGGAGTACGGGGAGAAAATAGGACTCGGGAGCCAGAAGTATCAGCTGGTGGAATTAAAGGAATTCTGAGCGGGAATTTTTCCTGAAAAAATTAAAACGGGCAGATTGCCGGCTGGATTGAGTTCTGTTTTCAGGACAATAGAAGCTTTTTGGAGAACTGAATTTATCCCCCGAGACTCCGGGCGGTGGTGTGTTTCTGAAATTTTCTGTCGGGACGGGACAGGCGGTTGTCTTTGTTTTAGTTTAAGCTCATTCTGTTTTTTCTGCTAATGGATGACCATGAAACTGGGGAATATTGAGGTAAAGACGGGCAAAAAGGCGAGAATTGCTCGAGCCATATGGCAAGAGTTACAAATTAGAATTAAAAAAGGGGCCATCCTGAATCAGGAACGATCTGAAGGGCAGGTTTTCTCCTTGAGGAGGGCCATCTGCTAACGGAGCTTCCGCAGTCGCCCCTCAAAAATAAAAATTACCAGGGCATAGATGAGGAAAATAGAGGTAGAGGCCAGGACTGGCAATTTTTCTCCGAGGTGATTGGCCGCAGCACCTATCCAGAGGGCGGCAAAGGGCATCAGTCCGAAAAAGACGAAGCTATAAATACTCATCACCCGGCCGCGCATATTTTCGGGCGTCTGAATCTGGACCAGGGCGTTGCAGAGATTGTAGATTATGATGACTCCGGTTCCGGAAACGAGCAGGAAGAGAAAGGAGAGGGGCAGGAGTCGGGACAGAGCAAAAAGGATGATGGAAACCGGGTAGAATAGCAGGCCCAGTGTCAGCAGCTTTCCCCGGGACAGGTGGTGGCTGAAAGAGGCGATGAACAGAGAGCCGGTCAGCGATCCGAGGCCGATGGCCGTAACCAGGAAGCCATTGGTCCGGGCATCGCCATGGAGAACCTGGACGGCCCAGGCCGGAAGCAGGGTGATGAAGGCCCGCCCGAACAGGGTGGTCATGGCCACCGTCAGAACGAGCAGCCGGATGCTCGGGTGGTGGTAAACATAGCTTATGCCCTCCCTTAAATCCTGGAGAAGCGAATTATCCGATTGCCGGGGCCTGAACGGGCGCAGCTTCATCAGAGCCAGGGCTGCGATGACCGCTATAAAACTCAGGCCGTTGATGGTGAAGCACCAGGCCGGTCCGAGGGCAGCATAGATTATTCCGCCGGCGGCCGGACCGAGAGCCTGGGCCAGGTTGAAAAAAGTCGAATTCAGGGCAATGGCGTTGGTCAGGGCCTCGGGTTCAACCATTTCCATGACAAAGGCCTGCCGGGCCGGGGCATCGAAGGCGTTGGCAGTTCCCATGGCCAGGGCCAGGACGATTATATGCCAGGGCTGAACCAGGCGGAGAAAAACCAGGGCGGCCAGAAAAAAGGCCAGCAACATCATCGCTACCTGGGTCAGGATAAGGATGCGTCGGCGGGGGATGCGGTCAGCCACCACTCCGCCATAAAGCATAAAAAGCCAGGTGGGCAGGCCGGCCGCAAACCCGGCGTAGCCCAGGTAGGCGGGAGAATGAGTCAGCTCGTAAATGAGAAAGGCCTGAGCGGTCATCTGCATCCAGGAACCGAGCACCGAGATCAGCTGACCCCAGAACCAGAGGCGGTAGTTGGGATATCTGAGGGCATAGAAGGTCTGCTTCCAGGAAAATTTCTTGCTGAGAGCCAGAAGGCGCGGCAGGAGCCAGTGGCCGTTGTCGTTTAATTCCTGGTCCATAAGAGTCTTTTCTGTGTTCTCAAAGCAAATTTAACCGACTTTTCTGGATGATACCTTCGGCTGCCCTTTTCTGTTTTGTTCATTGTTTTGATTAAATACCAGCGGCTGAATCCTTTCTCCGGACACCATCTCCGGATGTGCTTCTGTCGGCAGCGAGGTTTTCTATCGGTTTACACTTCCCGGAAAAGCCAGCACAGATTTAAAAAAATTAAGGCCAATTATACGCCTTAACCCCCAATGTTTCAATAAGATAACCCGGAAGCCTGGCTTCGACGGAATCAGTTGTTTTTTTATCAAAAGAGAAAAATTGAGGCGGCCAGAATAAATTAGTCCGACCGCTCAAACGGAAGCCAGAACCTCTGAACATTTAGCGAGGTTTGGGCGGGTATTTCTGGCTGGCTTCCGGACAGAAAATCTTTCGCCGGGGTAATCTTGACCCGGACTGCGAATTCAAGCCAGTCGTCTATCGCTGAACCGGCCTTAGTTAAAATGTTTCCAAACACCACAAGAAGAAATAAATCAGCCGGCCGTCAGTCGAGCCAGCTCGGCTTCATAAACCATCAGGTCGGAATCGCTGAACAGAACAAATCTGATTTTCTTCACCTTTTTCAGCCCGGGAATCATTTCCAGCACCGTGCGCAGGGCCACTTCGGTGGCTTTTTCTAAGGGGTAGCGAAAATAACCGGTGGAAATGGCCGGAAAGGCGATTGATTCTATATCATGCTCTTCCGCCAGCTGCAGGGAATTCCGGTAGCAGTCAGCCAGAAGTTTTTCTTCCGGCTTGTCCACTCCGTAAACTGGTCCCAGGGTGTGAATAACGTATCTGCTGGGCAGGTTGTACCCGCCGGTAATCACTGCCTGGCCCGGTTCGATCGGGGCATATTTCCGGCACTCTTCCTCCAGTCCGGGCCCGGCCGCCCGGTGGATGGCTCCGGCCACCCCGCCGCCCGGCTGCAGACGGGCATTGGCGGCATTGACGATAGCCATCATGTCGGGCTGACTGGCTATATCCCCCTTGAGGCATTCTATCGTCACCCCGTGAATTTCTTTGATCATTATTGCCTGCCCTCCTTCTATATATAATCTGAATATACTTAAATGGGTTCAAAATACAATAAAAAAATGGCTTTTGAGAATGAAAAAAATGTTGATTAAAAATGGCCAGGGGGCTGGTCAGAAAGCAGAAACGAAGAGAAATGATTGAAGTCGCTTGAGGTCCAGCCGAAGATAAAGTAAGGACGTTTCCTGGGTGATTTATGAAAATTTGAATTTTATAATTTCCGGTTTCCGCTTCCTGTATTTAAGGTTTGAGCAAATCTACGGAAAGAAGGCAGATTGTTAATTAATAGCAGCCGCCTTAATTTTCAGAATCCGCTTCTATCTGGTTGAAGAGACTGGAGATGCGGATTATTTAATTGGGGCCCAAAAGGGTTTTTTTAAACGGCAGGGAAATTCTGACAAAAACAAAATCGGGGAAGTGGGATTTGAACCCACTACCCCAGCGT
>CAZDZU010000066.1:0-8403 GCA_964509995.1 uncultured Eubacteriales bacterium
GTCAATATATTATCAAAATAAATTTATAATCGTAAGGGAGGCTCAATGGCCGCTGAAACCGAAAGAAAAATAGTCGCCTGTCTTAACCGCGATGCCAGAAAGAGCTACCGGGAGATAGCCCGGGAAACCGGCGTTTCTGTTCCGGCGGTAATTCAGACTATAAGAAAGCTGGAGGAGGCAGGAGCCATCAAAGGTTACATTCCAGTTCTTAATCCGGAATACTTTGGCTTTGGCCTGATGGCGGTAATCCTGGTGAGATTTACCCAGGGCAAGCTGCTGGAAACTCAGAAGAAGATTGCCCAGGATCGCCGGGTCATGGCGGTGTTCGACGTTACCGGAGACTGGGATTCGGTGGTTATAGGCTGTTTCCTCGACCGCCAGGATCTGAACCAGTTCATAAAAAAAGTGCTGGCCATAAAATACATTGACCGCACGGTTACCCAGCTGGTGCTCAACGTGGTCAAAAATGACCCCCGGGTTCCAGTTTGAATGGCAGAAGTTGGTTGACATGAATTTCTTTTATGCCATAATCAACTTGAGAAACCATGACGGAGGAACTCGATGACCAAAGAGCATCATTCCACCATCGGCCACCATTACATCGTTGAGGCTTCAGGCTGCGACCCCAAGATAATCGGCAGCGTGGAAAAGGTCCAGCAGATACTGGTCAAAGCGGCTGAAATCGCCGGGGCCCAGGTCTGGTCGATCTCTTTCAGCCGGTTTCCGCCGAACGGTGTCAGTGGCGTGGTGGTGATTTCCGAATCGCATATTTCCACCCATACCTGGCCGGAAATGAATTACGGAGCGCTTGATATATACACCTGCGGCAACACAATTGACCCGGAAAAGGCGGTCATCTACGCCGTCGAAGCTTTTGGGGCTACCACCTCTCACATTACTGAAATTACCCGCGGAATAGACGAGGGCGATGCCATTTTCTACCACAGCTTCGTCACCTGGGAAGAGTACCTGAAAAAAGAGAAAAAAGAGAAGGAAGAACCAAAACCTCAGCCCTGATTGTAAAGATATTTACCCGGTTGTAATCAAAGTTTATGCCTCCTTCTGACCTCAGGGTTGGATTTCCCTCCTTTTTATAGATTAGTTGCAGCCGGTAAGCATTTCACCTGGCAGCAGCTGTTTCTGGCATAAAACCTGCACCCTTCCGGTCAGAAGGCTTTGCTGGTCCGGACTTCGTATATAATAGATGTGGCACCAGGTTGCCGGGAGGAATACTTGGGGTAGTTAAGAGGTCGGCGGTGAGGCTGTGGCTGGCGCTGGCCAGTCTGGTTTTATGCCTCCAGCTCTGGCCAGCTCAGGTGGCAATGCCCGAGCACCTTAAGCCTCTGATTAAGGTTCTGGAATCCAGAAATGCCGCTGATTATCTGAATCTTTGCCTGCCAGAAATCCGGGCCGAAGAGAGCCAGGCTCTCAGGCTCTATTTTGAACAACCCGGCCTGGAGAAACTGACCATCTTTTATTCGGGCGAAAGCCGTGACCAGGACGGGCTGAACCGGGCCTTTTTTCAGGTATTTTTCCAGAAAGAATACTCGGTGGCCATAGAGGTCTGGCAGATCACCTACGCCCTCGAGCCTGATGGCCTGAGGATCCACAAAAGGGTAGTGAGCAGCAGCCTGAAGGACCTATACCGCCTGCGCTTTCCCGGGCGGGGCAGCACCATGGCTCGCAACATTCGCCTGGCCCAGAAGGACATAATCATCACCTTTGCTGAAGGGCAGATTTTCTTCGACAACCTGCCCGAGGTCGAGACGGCCATCATCATCGTCGGCCGGGGGCGGGTCCACTTTCAGCCGTCCGATGAAATTGAGAGAAATCAGCTGGCCCGGGTTTACCGGAAGTCGGTCTTTGAAGAATCGCTGGAATATGTCTATATAAGGGGTAGCGACAGCTATTTTCAGGACAACCTGCTCTACGAACCGGTGGATGAGCTTCCATCCTCCGTTCCCCCGGAAGTCATTAATAACCGAATCTATTCAATATTTGCGAAGAATTATTCCAGGTCTTTCACCCTGGAGAATTCCCTGACCGGGGAACTTCTTACTTTTCTGCCGCCAGGCGGAGAGACGGTGATCGAGCTCAAAACAGTTAGGAGAGGAGAATTTACGTATGTCTACTCTCCTTTTGGCGAGGAAGAAATTTCCTTTCTGGACCGAACAAAAAACAGGTTGCTCAACAGCTATTCTCCACAGGCAGAAGGACAGAAGAGAATGTTCCTGAGGTTCGGAGAAAAGTTTGAAATCAGGGATTATGACATAGAAGTCAGCTATCGCCCGGAAAGCAGCCAGCTGGCTGCCTCCGCTGCTCTTCGACTGGCCTCGGTGGTGGACAACCTGGATAGCTGCCAGCTTCGCCTGAACCCGGACCTGCAGATTTTAAAAATCGAAGACGAAAAAGGGCGGGAGCTGTTCTACAGCCGGGACCGTTTCCGGAGATACCTTTATATTTATCTGGCCGAAAGACTGGCCCGGGGCCAGGAGACAGGTCTGAGGATTTTTTATCGAGGGAAAATAGTGCCCCCGCCACCACTGACCGACGCTGGGCCCCAGATCCGGGCGGAGGAGCCGACCATACTTTTTTCTATCAGCAACAGCTACCTTTTCACCCAGTCGTCCGACTGGTACCCGGCTCCGGTAAGGGAGAAATTTGTGAATTTCCGGTTAAGGATGATCGTTCCCGATGGTTATTATTGCCTGGCCGGAGGTCAGCTGCTGGAAAAGTATTCGGTCAAGGAAGCAACCAGTGTCACCGAGCTGGAAAACCTGGGCAATACTATTTTCATCTATGAGAGCCAGGTTCCAGTCAAGTATATAAGCTTCTTCGTTGGCCGGCTGGTAGCCGTAAAAAAGATTACCAACGGCCTGACCCTGGAGCACTTCACCACACAGGACTGGCGCCATCAGGCAAAACAGATTCTGACTGAGGCCTCAGAGATTCTTGATATCTATCAGAGAAGTTTCGGGCCTTTCTCTTTCGCGCGTCTGGCCATTGCCCAGCGCTACTGGCATACCCATGGCGGGCATGCGCCTCCCGGCCTGGTGATTCTCGACCAGTTGCCGTTTTCCCGCAGCCCGGAACTCATCATCATAAACCCTTCCAGCCCGATCGACCTTTCCTTCTGGCCCGAGTATTACCTGGCCCATGAGATAGCCCATCAGTGGTGGGGACATGGTGTAACCTGGGCTTCGTACCGGGATAACTGGATTACGGAAGGGCTGGCTCAGTTTGCCACCATCCTTTACCTGAAGGAGCATTACGGGCAGAGGGATTTTGAAAAAATCATTCAGAAAATTTCTTCCTCAGTCCGCAAGAAATCTAAAATCGGGCCGGTCATCCTGGGCATTCGTCTGAGCCACATCGATTTTGAAGGCTACCAGGCGATTGTTTACAACAAGTCCGCTCTGGCTCTTTTCCTGCTGAAAGACTGGCTGGGCGAGGAAGTTTTTTTCCGGGGGTTGCAGGAGTTCTACCAGAGATTCCGGTTTCAGTCGGCCAGGACCTCCGATTTCCGCCTGACCATGGAGCGAGTTTCCGGCCAGGATCTCAGACCGTTTTTTAACGACTGGTTTTATTCGGAGCGGTTGCCGGAGGTCCGGATAGAGCAGAAAATTCAGGAGTCAGACCCGGTCTCCATTCTCAAGTTGACGGTCAGGCAGCTCAGCCGGCCGATGGTCTTTCCGCTCCGGGTGGTTCTGGAAACCAACCGCGGCCGGAGCGAGCGCCTGCTGAGAGTCAATTCAGCCTCCGCTTCTTTCGAGCTGGAGTTTTCTGGCCGTTTGAAGAAGGTCAGGATCAATCCGGGGAATCTGGTGCCGGGAAAGTTTGACTGAACCCCTGGCTACGGTTTGGGGGCTTAAGTCAGTCTGGCGTTTATTTTAAGACGCTTGATCATTTCGTTCAGGGTGGTTGGTTTCAAGCCCAGCATCTGAGCGGCCTTCTTCTGCACCCCGCCCGCCTTTTCCAGAGCGGTCAGGATCAGTTTTTTCTGGAATTCGGCAGTTTTCTCCTTGAGGTCAAGGCTGGCGCTGTCCAGCTCTTCAAACATGATCTTCTTCCCACCCAGCAGAAACGACGGCAGAACTTCGCGGGTGATGATCCTGGATTTGCATAACACCACAGCTCTTTCCAGGACATTTTCCAGTTCGCGAACGTTGCCGGGCCAGTCGTAATCCATCAGGATTTCCAGGACGTCCTCGCTGACCCCTTCCACCTGCTTCTGGTTTTCAGTGTTGTAAAGCTCGATGAAATGCCTGACCAGCAGGGGGATGTCTTCCTTTCTGGCCCGGAGAGGTGGCAGCTCGATTTTGATAACATTCAGCCGGTAGAACAGGTCCTTGCGGAAAGCCTTCTGCTCAATCAGTTCTTCCAGGTCGGTGTTGGTGGCGGCGATTATGCGAACATCAACTTTAATGGTTCTGGTGCCGCCCAGGCGCATGAATTCTTTGTCCTGCATGACCCGAAGCAATTTGACCTGTGTCTCCAGGCTGATGGAGGAGATTTCGTCAAAGAAGATAGTTCCTCTGTCGGCAGCTTCAAACAGGCCTTTTTTGTCAGCTACGGCTCCAGTGAAGGCCCCCTTGACATGACCGAAAAGGTGGCTTTCCAGCAGGTCCGGGGGCAGAGAGCCGCTGTTGACCACCACGAACGGATGACGGGCCCGGTCGGAATTCAGATGAATGGCCCTGGCCACCAGTTCCTTTCCAGTGCCGCTTTCACCCTGGATCAAGATGGTGGAGCGAGTGGGGGCGGCGGCCTTGATCAATTCGAAGACATTCATCATAGCCTGACTTTTGCCGATGATGTTTTCGAAGCTGAACTTCTTTTTCAATTCATGGCGAAGCCTGATATTTTCTTCCTGCAGCTGGCGGTGTTCCAGGGCCCGCCTGATGGTCATCAGCAACTCGTCGTTCTTGAAGGGCTTCTGAATATAATCGTAGGCTCCCATCCTGATGGCGGTCAGGGCTGATTCCACCGAGGCGTAGGCGGTGATGATGATTACCAGCGCCTCGGGGTCGATTTTCTTGATCTGTTTCAGGACTTCCAGGCCGTCCAGGCCGGGCATCAGCAGGTCGAGCAGGATCAGGTCAAATTTCTGTTCCTCGAATTTTTTCAGGGCCTCTTCCCCGGAGGCGGAGATTTCAACGCCAAAGCCCTCGGATTCCAGGAGCTGTCCCAGGACATCGTGGATTATGGGTTCATCGTCGATTAAGTGAATGAGGACATTGTTAATATCATTCATGGTGGCTTCCCCGTGTCTGTGTTTTCAGGCGGATTCGCTCCGACAGGCTAGTGGGCAGGATGATGGTGAAACTGGTTCCCCGCCCGACTGCGCTGTCCACCAGGATCTGCCCCTCGTGTTCCTTGACTATGGCAAAACTGATGGACAGACCCAGGCCGGTTCCCTTGCCCAGACCCTTGGTGGTGAAAAAGGGGTCGAAGATCCGGGGCAGGTGTTCGGGTTTGATTCCGGTGCCGGTATCGGTTATTTTGACCAGGGCCAGGTTTTCTTTCTGCTGGCATTCGATGGTCAGTTTCCCCCCTTCCGGCATGGCGTCCATGGCGTTCAGGATGATGTTTATGAAGACCTGCTGCAGCCTCTCTCGCTGGGCGTGGATCACCACCGGCTGGAGGGCCAGTTCCAGCTGGATATTCAGGCTTTTAAGCCGGTAATCTATGAGGGAAATGATTTCCTCCAGACTTTCCTTGAGGTCAACCCGGTGATAATACTCGTCGGCCGGGTTGCGGGCAAAATTGAGCAGGTTCTTGATAATCCGGTTGACTCTCTCGGTCTGGGCTTCGATCTTCTGCAGAATCTGGAGGTAGTGAGCGTCGGTCAGTTTCTTCTGCAACATCTGGACATAGGAGGAAATGCCGGTCAGCGGGGTGTTGATTTCGTGGGCCACTCCGGCTGACAGCAGGCCGATGGAAGCCAGCTTCTCCGAGGTTAGCAGCTGTTGCTGCAGGTGGATTTTTTCGGTGATGTCCTCGAAAACAATGATGGTTCCGTAGGCCTTCATCTGGTTGTCAAACAGCGGGGTGCGGGCGACGTCAAAAATCTTTTTTTCACCCCTGGCCGTGGTCAGACCGATTTCGCTCAGCAGCTGATACTCGGTCTGGGTTTCTGGCGGGAAGATGGCCTGGAAATTATATTTACCCATAACCTCTGATAGATGACGGTTAAGAGCCTGTTCCCTGGCCAGTCCGAATTGTCTTTCCAGCACCCTGTTCCAGCCGATTACCCGGCCGGTCTGGTCGATGACCGCCACCCCCACGGTCAGGCTTTCAATGATGTTGTCGCTATAGTCTTTCAGTCGCTGAAGTTCCTGCGACCTGATTATTTCCTGGTTGTAAAGGTAGGCGTTCTCCAGGGCCAGGGCTACCGAGGTGGAAATGGTGCGCAGCAGTTCCCGGTCCTCACCCGAAAGGTAAGATTCATCCAGCTTGTGGCTCATGGCCAGAAAGCCCATGACCTTGTTTTCCAGGCGCAGCGGCAAAACGTGGACCCGGCCTTTTTCCAATAGAGGTCCGAATAGCACGCTCCCGGCAGTGGTTTCCCCGGGCTGGACGAGCGAGATAAACTCAGCCTTCTGCAACATGTCCATTTCAGGATGAGACAGCGCAAATGAGTTGACCTCAAAGCCGGGCTCGGAGGACCGGAGAAGATAGAATTCAGTCGGGTTGTTTTCCCTGGCCAGAAACAGGTCAATTTGCTTGAGTGATAGCGCCTTGGAAATGGTGTCCACAAGGAAATTGCTCAGACGGCTCAGGTCCCGCTCCCGGTTGAGGACACTTGAGATCATGAGGAGAGTCCTCCGGTACTCATAGCTTCGTCTGTAAATCACCCGGTCGACCAGGGTCTGGACCAGCTCCGACAGGGGAGTGAAGAGGGTGGCTCCCAGAATTATGGCCAGGAGGCCCAGAAGAATAGCATTGAGTCTGTTTTCGGAAAAAAGTTCGGTCTGAGAGCTGACCAGGAAATAGACCATCGCCAGCATGGCAAAGGAAATTACCAGAGTGGTTCCCTTCTTGAAAAGCACCTCAAAGTCCATCAGCCGGTAACGGGAGATGGAATAAGCAAGAGTAATGGGAATCAATCCCTGAAGCAGGACGCTCAGCTGACCCGGAGTGGTGGGCAGGCGGTCCCGGAGAAAGGGGACAACATAAAAGGCAGCAAAGGGCAACGACCCAAGTCCAAGGCCTACGGCAATCCATTTAAGCTGGTTCTTTATGTAAGGATTGATATTGCTGATGAGGTCCAGGATGATGAGAGCCAGGGCCAGAAGGCTGTACAGGGCGAAATGTGCCAGCTCCAGCTTTTCCAGGGTCTTCTGAAAACTCAGAACCCGGGCTTCGGTCAGTCTGGATTCCAGAACTACATTCAAAAGGATGTTGGTCAGCAGCAGTACCAGGCCCGGGAGGTAGAAAAGAGCAACCCTTTTCTTTTTATGGATTATCTTTTTCTTCTGGGGAAAAATGAAAAAGAAATTTAAGAGCAGGGGAGGGAAAGCCAACAGGGCCAGCTTGTCCAGCCAGTAAAACAGGTTGTCCAGAAAGTCCATCTGACCGGTGGCGGAAAAAACATAAAAAGAATAAAGAGAGAAGGAAACCAGGTAAAAAAAGGCATAAGGTCCGGTGAACTGTCTTTTGGTGTTGAAGAAGACCATCAGACTGATGGCCAGCGTGGCCAGCCCCAGAAGCATCAGGTAAATGTAGGTGGAGCTGACTCCTTTTTTGGTAAGGTAGAAAGAAGGAGAAAGGATGGTCCCGCTCCGTCCAACCTGGTAAAGCGCTTTCTGCTCCAGGCGGTCAATGAGCCAGAGCATCTTGGCAAACTCAATTCTATTTTTTACCGGGGTATCATTTATGGAAAAAAGTATATCTCCGGCTTTTATGCCCGAGAGATAGGCAGGGCTGTCTTCATTAACCCGGGCGGCAATCAACCCCGCGGGGCTCTCCACCCAGGAAACGCCGTCATAGGGTTCTTTCCAGGCCAGCTTGCGGGAAATGTTTATGAAACCCAGGACGATCAGAAAAAGCACCAGCAATAAAAACGGGTAAAGCAGCCCTCTTCTCATTGCCATTCTTCAATAGAATATACTAAATCCAAATTTTTGAATCAATACGAGAAAAAAATTTAGTTCAGGATATGGCGTATCCCGGCTCTCAGAGCCCAGTGTGTCTTGGGTTGCTTGAGAAGGCGGCGCAGCTCCTCATCCTCTTTGATTCCCAGAGGGCTGGTAGTCCTGGAAAGGAAGGTGCTCATGTAATCGAGCCTGGGTTTCTGAACTTCCTGGGGAGGAACCTGGTCGGGCGGGGTTTGGGTGACTGTTTCCCGCTTACTGTTTTCCTGCTGGCTTACTGCCTGGCCGGCTATAAGACAGGCTAAAC
>CAZDZU010000067.1:0-8358 GCA_964509995.1 uncultured Eubacteriales bacterium
TGACGGCTTCTGTTATACGGGGGGCTTTGCTGTGGCGGCCTTAAAAGGGGGAGCCCTACGGGTGGACCTGGTCGATTATTCGAAAAAAGCACTGGAAACGGCCGGAGCCAACCTCCGGCTTAATGGCTTTTCAGAAGATTCCTTCCGCCTGACCAACCGGGACATGTTTGAATACCTGGAAGAGGCCGGACATCTTGATTACGACCTGGTCATTCTGGACCCGCCGGCCTTCGCCCGCAAAAAGGCCGATGAAAAGCAGGCGATCAGGGCTTATCGAGAACTCAACCGTCTGGCCATGGCCAGAATGAAGCCGGGAAGCCTGCTGCTCACCTTTTCCTGCTCCTATTATGTAGACAGCCTGACCTTTCAAAAAACCATTTTCCAGGCAGCTCTGGAAGCCGGACGGGAAGCCAGGATAATCCAGCGTCACCGCCAGGCGCTGGACCATCCGGTTAGTATTTTCCATCCGGAGAGCGATTACCTGAAAGGTTTGCTGCTCTATTTCGGTTAGGTAAAGACAAAGACCGGCTGACAGTCCTGTTCTCCGTAATTTAAGAAATCATAAGAACGCAAAATTTCGTGAAGTCCCGGCCGCCCCGGAGAGCGCCAGAAATCACCGCAGGCAGCTTGAACGATTTCAACAGCGGTTCACTTTGAGCTGCCAGCAACATATGAAAGGTTATTCATATGTTAGCCACTAAAAATACCGGCAGAACAGGAAGCGATTCAAACTCCAATACCAGCTACAATAGACCAGCCAGTTTCTGGCCATACAAAACGGGCAACCGAAAAAGTGCCGGTTAAAATTAATCAGAAAAAACCCCGGCCGGGGCCGCAAAGGGTTTGCCCCGGCTGGCGAAATAAAATATAATCATCACCGGAGGAAGCAAAATGGAAACCCGGGAAGTAATCAGAAGAACCCATCGCATTGCCGCCCTGGTTGGTTTTTCAGTCCTGGGGGCAATGGCTCTTTACCTGGTTCTGGTTGAACTTATCCGAACCAGAATGGCCCCGTTCAACGGGCTTTATCCGGTCAGCGACCCACAAACTGTGAGAAACCTGCGCTATCTGTTCTATGGTCTTTCAGCCGCCAGCCTTATCCTGGCCCGGGTTCTGCAATCTGTCCTTATGAAGAAAAAACCGGGCGACAGCCCCGAAGACCTGCTCAACAAGATTCACCGCACCTCTCTCATCATGGTTATTATGAGCGAATTGCCGGCGCTTTTCGGGTTAATTCTGTTTTTAATAAGGGGCTTAAACCGCGACTTCTATATTCTTCTTGGAATCTCGGTGGTGGTACTGTTCATCTTTTTCCCCAGGCGACGGGCCTGGGAAGAATGGCTGGTCAGCCAGACCTGAAGTCGCCGGATCAGGACTGAAGATTTTTCAGGAGGCGCCAGAGGCGAGAGAAACCCGACAATTCCTGTTTTTCGTATATACTATTCTAATAACTTTTCGGAAGTGAGGTTCGGATGAAAAAGACAAATTTGCCCGAAAGCGGCCAGGTTTTCATGAGATGCCTGGCCCTGTTCCTGTCCTGCGGGCTGCTGGCTCTGGCCGAAGACAGGCCACTCCGGTTTGACCTCAAAGTAGAGTTGCTGCCCGAAACAGCCATGCTTCAGGCCAGGGAAACCATAGTCTGGACCAACCAGACCGCAGATTACGTTCCCGATATTCATTTCCATCTTTACTGGAACGCTTTCAAGAATGAGCTCTCGACCATGGCCAGGGAAGCCCGCCAGGAGAAGATGTTTTCAAGATTCAGGATTAAAAAAGATGAATGGGGCTGGATCAAGATTATTTCCCTGACCACCGACTCCGGCGCAGACCTCATGCCGGCCGCCAGCTTTATAAGCCCTGACCAGCCTGAAAACCCGGACGACCAGACCGTCCTCCGGGTGGAGCTGCCGGAGCCCCTGGCCCCCGGCCAGACGATCACTCTGCTGCTGGAATTTCAGGCTAAAGTCCCCAGAAACGGTCTGCGGACAGGTTATTACCGGGACGGTTTTTTTATCTCCCAGTGGTTTCCCAAGCCCGGAGTTTATGAAGAGGGCCGGGGCTGGAACTGCCACCAGTACCATCTGAACTCGGAGTTTTATGCCGACTTTGCCGATTACCGGGTCCAGATAACCGTCCCCGGCCGAATGGTGGTCGGGGCCTGCGGAGAAGAAGTGGAGAGGGTCGAAGACCCGGCCACAGGCAAGACAACCTATACCTACGTCCAGGAGAATATCCACGATTTTGCCTGGACAGCTTCGCCGCGCTTTGTCAAGCTGGAGCGCTGGTTCAAGGGGGAGGAAGAAGTCAGCGAGGAAGAATACCGTCAGCTGGCTGACCTTCTGGGCGTTAGCCTGGATGAACTCAAGCTCCCCGACGTCAGGATGATTCTACTGATAGAAAAACAGCATCAGAACCAGGCCGAGCAACATTTCAAAGCTTTGAGAGCCGCCCTGAAATATTACGGCCTGTGGTACGGCCCCTATCCTTACCGCACCATAACTATGGTTGACCCTCCCTTTCGCACCGGAAGCGGCGGCATGGAGTATCCGACTCTTTTTACCGCCGGCACCTCGGCCATCCCGGAGAAAGATGTCCTGTCGCCGGAGCAGGTTATAATCCATGAATTCGGGCACGGCTACTGGTACGGTCTGGTGGCCAACAACGAATTCGAAGAAGCCTGGCTGGACGAGGGAATTAATACTTACTCCACCGGAAAGGTGTCGGAGGTTGCCTATGGTCCGGGGCGTCTGCCTTTTCGCTTCAACGGGCTGCCTCTGAGCCGGCTTATCAAGTCTCCGGCTGTTTACGACTGGCAGCTGGGCCGGGTGGTTTCGGCCATGGTAGCCGAGCTTGACCCTATCGCCACCGCTTCCTGGAAGTTTTATAACTCCATGAGTTACTCTCTGAATGTTTATTATCGGGCGGCCACCTGCCTTCATACTCTGGAAAGATTGCTGGGCGAAAGGACCTGGGCCCGCATAATGAGGACCTACCATATGAGATACCGGTTCCGCCACCCGAAAACCGGCGATTTTATAGGGGTGGTCAACGAGGTTTCCGGCCAGGACCTGACCTGGTTTTTCCAGGAATTCTTTCTGAGCGCCCGGAATTTTGATTATGGCCTCAGCTCGGTCGAATGCAGCCCGAAGCCCGAAAAATACCGGGGGGTGTTCGACGGATGGCCAGCCGGAAAATCTACTCTGCCGGCAGTAGAGGCCGGAGAAGGGTCAAGCCCCAGAAAAGAAAAGATTTATCAGACGGTTATTACCCTGCGTCGTTATGGTCAGGCCAGTCTTGCCAGTGGCTATAACCTGAAGCTCAGAGTTGACTTTGAAGACGGCAGCAGCGAGTGGCGCCAGTGGGATGGTCAGAGCCGCTGGACTCGTTTTTATTTTGAAAAGCCGGCCCGGGTCAAGACAGCTGTCCTTGACCCCGAAGCCATCTGGCTGGTGGACAGTAATTTTTCAAACAACAGCTATAGCCGGAAAGGGCCGGGGCTCAGACTTCTGAGTGCCACCGGCAAGCTGGTCTGGTTCCTGCAGCATCTGCTGCTCGTATATTCCGGTGTGCTGTGAAGAAGAGGAGATGACCATGCACCCTCAAACCTACCTCAACCCGGGTTTCAACAGAACTCTATCCAGGTTCAGGCTGGCGGTCTATATCTGGATTATCCTGCTGGTGCTGTCTCTGGTGGCTCTGAGTCCGCTCACCTCGCTTCTCAGAAGCCAGCTGGGACGGATGTATCTTCCCGACCGGCCTGTCATTCCGTTTGAACTGAACCTGTTCGAGGTCTTTCTGGCCAACCAGGAGATTTTCAACCCATACGCCGGCTTTCTGCTCACTCTGATTCTGCTGTCGGGACTGATTTTCACCTTTCTCAGCGCCGGACTGTTCGGCCGGATGCTCAGTCCGGACCCGGTGATAACTTTCAGGGAATTTTCGGCCGACGGAGTCCGTCATTTCTGGAAATTTATTATCTCGCTGCTGGTCTTTCTACCATTTCTGGTTGTCATGTTCATCCTTTTCAGACTGCTGGCTGCTCCGCTGAACCTGTGGTCAAGCCGGGCGGTAACTGAATGGCCGGTTATTATCGCCTCCAACCTGCGGATGCTGGTGCTGGTCCTGCTCTGGACAGTTTTCAAGCTGCTCCTGGATATGACCAGAATAATCATGCTGGCTGAATCAAAAAAAGTAATTCCGGCTTATGTTTCCGCTCTGGGTTTCCTCAGGCGGAACTTCTGGGGACTCTGGAGCCTGTATCTCCTGTTGAGCCTGACGGTAATAATCATTTCCGCTCTCTGGCTGGCAGTCCTGCGTCTTTTTCCCTCCGGCACCACGCCCGGAGTCCTGGCCTTTATTCTTCTGGGTCAGATTTATATAATCTTCAGAGTGCTGGCCAGACAGCTGTTCATAGGAGTTGAATATTCTTATTATCAGAAACAAAAAGGCAAATAGATGATAAAGATAAAATTCCTGGGAGCTGCCTCCCAGGTTACCGGTTCCAGCTTTCTGCTTTCGGCCAATGGTTTGAACTTTCTCATCGATTGCGGTCTCTACCAGGAACGCGACTTCCAGGCCCGTAACTGGGAGCCCTTTCCATTCCCGCCCAAAAAAATTGATTACATTCTTCTGACTCACGCCCACCTTGACCACTGCGGGCTCATTCCGAAAGTTGTCCGGGAAGGCTTCCGCGGTCGCATCCTCTGTACCCCGCCTTCAGCCGAAATTCTGCCGATCGTTCTATTCGATACGGCCAAGCTCCAGGAAGAAGATGCTCAGATTAAAAAGAAAAGGCATGAGAGAGAAGGCAGACGCGGACCATACCCGGAAGTTCCCCTTTATACCACTAACGAGGTGGAAAGAGCTCTGCCCCTGGTCGAGGCGGTGGATTATCATCTCCAGGTCAATCTGGGTTCCGGGATTAAAGCCACCTTCAGGGAAGCCGGTCATATTCTGGGCTCGGCCATCATCGAACTGGTGGTTGAAAACAGTTCCGGGTCGCAGAAAATCATTTTCAGCGGAGACCTGGGGCAATGGGACAAGCCGCTCGTCCGGGATCCGGAAACCTTCCGGCAGGCTGATTATATTTTCCTGGAATCAACCTACGGCGACCGGGAACATGACCATCCAGAAAAAGTTGCCGACCGGCTGGCTGAAAATGTCAACCGGGTTTTTTCGCGAGGCGGCAACCTGGTCATTCCGACCTTCGCCATAGAGCGGGCTCAGGAGCTGATGTTTCATCTGAGCCATCTGGTAAGAAAGAAAAAAATACCGCCCCTTCCGGTATTCCTTGACAGTCCAATGGCCGTCAGTGTGACCAATGTTTTTGGCCATTACCTGAAGTACCTGGATGAAGAGTCCCGGGCGCTTTTCTCCTCCGGCCAGAACCCCTTCGAATTTCCCGGACTGAAGCTGGTCCAGAGTTTTGAGGAATCCAGGTTGATAGAAAAAACCAGAGGTTCGGCCGTGATCATGGCCGGTTCGGGCATGTGCACCGGAGGCCGCATCAAGCAACACCTGGTCAACAACATCAGCCGGCCGGAATCAACCATCCTGTTTGTGGGTTACCAGGCCAGGGGAACCCTGGGCCGCCAGATACTTGAAGGCCAGTCGCCCGTTCGGATTTATGGTCAGATGTACCAGGTCCGGGCTACGATCGACCAGATCCAGGGATTCTCGGCCCATGCCGACCGGAACCAGCTCTGGAAATGGCTCAAAGCTCTGGACAGACCACCCCGAACCGTCTTCCTGATACACGGTGAAAAGGATGTCCTCCAGCATTTCGCCGGAGAAATCAGCGAACAGACGGGCTGGACGGTGGAGATCCCCGAATACCTGAGCGAATACCGGCTGGATTGATCCTGACCGGAGAAAAAGCACTAGCAGGGTCTTTAAGCGAAATACAAACATCAAATATCTTGATGGGCTGGTCAATAAACGGCCAGCGTGAACAGATTAGAATCTGATAGAGTTTTCTTTTGAGTTATTACTCTGCTGTTGACCGGACCTGATCTCGCTCCAACATGAGCGAAATCAGCTCGCCTGGCTTCGCCTTTCAGAAAATCAGAAAAGAAAACACTGCGGAAACAGAAGACCGGCCGGGCCCGACTTTAATTCAGGATATTTCCGGCAGTTCATCCAGTCCGCAGGAAGCGGCATAGGATACCATAATTTTCTTCAGCTCGCTGGCAATTTCCGATTTGAGCTCGGGCTTCCGGTAAAGCGACAGCCTTCTGGCGACTTCCTTCCCGGCCCGCTGAAAAATATCCAGCCGGCCCAGGGCAGTCCAGGTATCATAGACATCGCGGTCCAGGACCGACGAAAAATAGTGTTCCTGCCGGTACCATTTCCTGGTATGGGAAAGAACCAGGAAATTGAAATCCGGACCGAGCCCTTCAAAAAGATGAAGGGCCAGCGGTTTTTCTCTCAGGGCTATGCCCCTGGACAGTCGGAGAGCCTGACCGCAGATGTCATTATCTATGACCAGTTTCTCCAGACTCTGGGTGCTCTCGAAATTGAGCATGCCGGCACCGGAGACGACATTAATTCCGGCCAGGACAGCCAGGGTGGCGCCCATGGCCGTCTCCAGCCCGGCCTGAGCGTCGACCAGCTTGGAATCGCTCAACCCGAGATAGGCGTGGGTTGGCAGGTTCAAACGCCTGGCAATCTGGGCGAAAGCACAATCGATCATCATGGTTTCTGGAGCGCCCATGGGAGTCGTGCCTTTTCTCATGTCAAACCCGGCCGGAGACCCGCCAAAAATCACCGGGGCCCCGGGTCTGGCCAGCTGACAGATGACCAGCCCGCCGAAGCTTTCGGCCAGTTGCTGGACCAGTGTTCCGGCCAGGGTTACGGGGGAGGTGGCTCCGGTCAGCCCCATCGGTATGAGTTCCGAAGGCACGCCCAGGCGACTGCAGTCAATGAGGCTCTGCGCCGTCAGCCGGCTCCACTTGAGAGGCGGGGAAGGGCAGGCGTCAAATATGGCCAGGGGTTTCTCAGACAGAGACCTCTCGTCGCCACGCACAGCCAGCAGCAGGTCCAGCATCGGCCTTAAACTTTCCACCCTGAAGATTCCGGTGACAAATGGTTTCCGGGAAAAGAGCAGGCCCAGGTAAAGACGGTAAATGTCGGCTATTTCTCTGGGGACGTCGGCACTGACCAGAGCAGTGCTCTGAAAATCCAGGTTCTCCAGAGTCTCGACCAGCTTATAGAGAGCAATCAGGTCAGAAGTCCCGGCTTCCCGTTCTTTAAGAGTCACAGAATCCAGGATCTTGATGGCCGCCGAACCGGGGTTAAAATGGACTTCATCCCGGCCGACAAGGTATTCGCGGTGGCCGTCCTGGTCGTAAAGTCTAATTTCGGAAGGGCAGGTCTGCAGACATTTTTCAATCAGATTTCTTGACAGAAACACCCGATTGCGGCTGCGGTCAATTTTCTGTCCGGCCTCACCAAGCAGTTCTAATGCTTCTTCGTTTTCAATGAACAGCCCCGTTTTATCCACAAGCTCGAAGGCTTCGTCAATAATCTGTTCTAAAGCCCGGGAGCTTAAAAATTTCACCTGCGGTCTTAAAACTTCTTCAGTCATGATTGCCTCCACCACCAGCCATAAGAGCACGGGCTACGGCAACCGCCTGGACGGCGCTCTCGCCGTAACCATCAGCCCCGATTTCCCGGGCAAATTTTTCGGTCACCGGGGCTCCGCCAACCATGACCTTAAGCCTTTCCCTGAGTCCCCGGCTGGCCAGAAGTTCCATCACCTTTTTCTGGTTGAGCATGGTGGTGGTCAGCAGAGCCGACAGGGCGATGATGTCTGCCTTCTCCTCGACCGCCGTCTCCACGAATCTTTCCACCTTAACGTCAGCTCCCAGGTCGATAACCTCAAAGCCAGCCGCCCTGAGCATGGAAGCTACCAGATTCTTGCCGATATCATGGATGTCTCCCTCAACCGTGCCGATGACCACCCGACCGGCTGATTTCAGACTCTGCCCGGAAGATTTCATGGCCGTCTGAAGAACGGCCATGGCCGCTTTCATGGCTTCGGCCCCGGCAATCAGCTCCGGCAGAAAATAATCGCCGCACTCCCACAGCCGGCCGACTTCCTCAATGGCCGGCAGACAGGCCTTTTCTATGACCTGAAGTGCCTGGAACCCGGCAGCCAGAGCTTTTTCGGCCAGAGGACCGGCCTCTTCAACCAGGCCCTGAATTATCGCCTGACTCAGCGAATGAAGATGGATGTCTGTTTCTGTTTTCATCCGAATTTCCTCCGTTTCTTTCTTTTAATCGATTTTATCAGACAATAGACTTATTTTTTCGGCTATTTTTTTTATGTGTTCAGGCGTCGTTCCGCAACAGCCGCCG
>CAZDZU010000068.1:0-8257 GCA_964509995.1 uncultured Eubacteriales bacterium
ATTGCTCTCGGGCCAGGACAAAAAGAGTAGCCAGGCTAACCACCCTGAGGCCTTTAGGTTGATTGACGTCTGGCTTGAAGCTCAGCGCGATTACGAGCGTCTGCCCGGAATGTCAGTTGCGGTGGTAGAAGACCAGGAAGTGATTTTTTCCAGAGCCTACGGACTGGCCGACCTGGAGAAAAAAATCATGGCCACTCCGGAGACAATTTACAGCATCTGTTCCATCTCAAAACTGTTCACAGCTGTGGCCATCATGAAGCTCCGCGACTCGGGAAAGCTCAGGCTTGACGATGAGGTCAGCCAGCACCTGGTCTGGTTTAACATCAAGCAGCAATATCCAGACAGCGGGCCTATTACCATTCGCTCCTTGCTTACCCATTCCTCAGGTCTGCCGAGGGAATCTGACTTCCCTTACTGGAGCAAACCCGATTTCCACTTTCCCAGCCGGGAACAGCTAAAAGAAAAACTCGGAGCCCAGAAAACTCTGTATCCTCCATCCACCTATTTTCAATACAGCAACCTTGGATTGAGTCTTCTGGGTGAGATAGTAGCCGAAATTTCAGGAGAGTCCTTTGACGATTACATCCAGAAAAACATCCTGCAACCTCTGGCCATGAATGACACCCGTCCCTATCTGCCCCAGGAATTGTGGCGAGGCAAGCTGGCTACCGGTTACAGCTCTCTAACCCGGAACGGGACCAGAGAAAGGCTGCCTTTCTTCCAGGCTGAGGGGATCAAACCCGCCGCCGGCTTTTCCTCTACGGTCCTTGACCTGGCCAGATTTGCCTCCTGGCAGTTCAGACTGCTGACCAGAGGAGGCGAGCAAATACTTAAAGCTCCGACTCTTCGCGAAATGCATCGAGTTCACTGGATGGACCCGGACTGGAAAACTTCCTGGGGTCTGGGATTTTCTGTTTATGAACTTGATGGCAAAACCATAGTCGGACATGGTGGCTCCTGTCCTGGATATAGAAGCACTCTAATGATGGAACCAGGCAAAAAGCTGGCTTTTGTGATCATGATCAATGCTTCCGGAACCGAGCCGGAAAAATACGCCCGGGGGATGAGAGAAATCCTGAAAAAAGCCTCCGCGGTGAAAAAGGTGGAGATAGCTCCCGGAGTCAATCTTGAAGACTATGCCGGCTATTACGACGCCCAGCCCTGGTGGGGGGAAACGGTCGTTCTCCCCTGGCTGGGTCACCTGGCCCTGGTCAGTCTCCCCGCTGACAACCCGGCCTCGGGACTTACCCTGCTGAAACATATCGAGGGTGATACTTTCCGTCGCCTGCGTGATGATGAAACTCTGGGAGAAGAGATTGTCTTCGAGCGTGACCGGTCGGGCAGGGTATTTCGTTTCCTGCGGCACAGCAACTACTACCCGAAAATTAAACCGCTCAACCGATAAGCCCCGAATCCTAACAGGTCAGATGGAAGGCGCCGGCCTTCTTTTTTCCGGTCAGGCTGTTAAAAATGTCAATGGCCTCGGCGGTCGGTTTCCAGATGACCTCTATCCCCTGTTGCTCGAGGAATTTTTCTGTTTCGTAAGGGACATCCATTGCCCCGTAAGCACCGGTGCCGATGACCAGAACTTCGGGCTGCCGCTCTATCACCAGCTTCAAGTCTTCGGGACAGAGGGAATGTCCTTCCCGACGCCACCAGTTCGGAACAATCTCCTCCCCGACAATGAGCAGGTCAGCGGTATAAGTTTTTCCCCCGATGACCAATCTTCCGAAGGAATAACCGTCAATTCGCATGGTTATTTTTTGATGGTGCTAATCTGGTTGAATTTTACGCCAGATCTTTTGGCAACTTCAACCAGCCGCACCCAACAAAACGCCTGTACGGGTCAGCTCGTATCTGCACCGGGGCTGAGTCTGATGCCTTTTCTATTGATTTGCCTGAACATCGCCAGCTTAAGAACGATAGCACCTGACTATAAAAGCCGCGCCAGTTCCCTGAGTCAGAGACCGCCAGGAAGTAAAATTTTTCTTTGACAGAATGGCGCCCGCCGAAGGATAATAGGTTAGCTGCCAGGATTGGCTATTCGTCCCTTAAAATAAATTACATCAGGAGGAGGAGGAATGAGAAAAAGAGCTAATTTGACAGGCTTTTTAACCATTCTATTTTTAATCGTCGTCCTGTCAGCATCCTGCTCTCAGGCTGCCAAGAAGCGCCTAGTGACGGTGGAAGACGAACTGTCAAAAGTCCAGGCGAGAGTGGCCAGCCTGGAAAATGAAAAAGCGGGTCTGGAACAATCGCTGGAAGAAACCAGAAAAGCCCTGGACGAAGCCAAAGCTACCAGCACCACACTGCAAGCCGAAGTGAATTCCCTTAAAGTAAAAATTGCCAATCTGGAAAAAGAGAAAAATGACCTGATCGTCGCTGGAGAAAAAGCTCAGGCTGATTCTTCAAAACGGGTCAGGGCCCTTAACAACCTGATTTCTCGCCTGCGGGCAGAAGTCAAGGAAAAAGAAGCGGTCATAGAAGCCAGAAACAACGAAATTACGGACCTCAAAACCAATCTTGAGAGCCTGAAAAAAGAGGAGGAAGCCAGCAAAGCCCGGATTGCCTCTCTTAATAAAGACCTGGCTGACCTCACTGAAAAGATGAACACCGAGCTCGCCAAAAAGAAAAAGACGATCACCCTCCTGTACATACTGCTGGCTGTGGCCGTCATCCTGGCCGTAATAGGCTTCGCCCGTAAAAGAAAGGCCCTTTCCGCCTGACATAACTCCGGGCTTGACTATCTTCTCTTAAAGAGATAGTCTATTTGTGTATAGGGGAAAGCAGATTCCAGCGGATAAAAAGCAATATCTCCCCGTAGTTAAGAAAATTTCAGAGAGTAACCACAGGATGCCACTCATCGACTACGGCCGGCGGCGAGTTCTTCTTGCCTCTGCCCTCAGTTAGCAAAAGCAGGATTGGTATTTCTGAACGACGACTATTCGGATTCCTTGAGTACTGGATATCACGCGCTGTGTTCCTCGCTGATTTTTTTGAAAGGACAGGTTTTTAACCGCCAAATATGATTATTAAAAATATTGTTTTCATCGAAGCCGGCTCTCCCGGTTCTCATATCTTCAGCAAATATCCCGTGCCCCGGCTGGGATCGGTACTGCTGGCCACTATCCTCAAGGAAAGAGGTTACCGGGTCCGGGTTTTCATTGAGGACCTGGCCGAGCCGGTCTGGTCGGAAATAAATCAGGCGGACCTGGTTTGCCTTTCCACCATCACTTCAACCGCCCCCCGGACTTACTTGCTCGCTGACCGTTTCAGGGCCATGGGTCTCCCGGTCGTTCTGGGCGGCCCGCATGTAACTTTTCTGGCTGAAGAAGCCCTGCTGCATGCCGATTTTGTCATTCGCGGAGAGGGCGAGAATTCGCTTCTGGAATTGCTGTCAGCCCTGGAAAAAGGTATCCCCCGGCTATCTGAAATAAAGGGGCTCTCTTACCGGGACCGGAACGGCACGACTGTTCACAATCCAGCGGCAGACTTCGTCCAGGACCTCGATTCTCTGCCGGAACCTGATTTTTCTCTGGTCCATAAGTGGAAGAAATCCAACATCTATCCCCTTTCCACATCCCGCGGCTGTCCTTTTGGCTGCAAGTTCTGTTCGGTCATCCAGATGTTCGGCCGTCGATATCGTTTTAAATCAGTTGAGGCCACGCTCCGGGAGCTGAAGTTTGCGAACCGGGTCTCCAGGGCCACCAAGTTCATCGTTGACGATAATTTTGCCGCCGATGTCAATCGGACCCGGGAAATTCTCAGGGGCCTGGTAGCTGAAAAAATCAAAATGAAATGGTCAACCCAGGTCAGGGTGGATGTGGCCAGAGACCCGGAACTTCTCAGACTAATGGCAGATTCCGGCTGCCATACTCTCTACATCGGCTTTGAATCGATTAACCCGCGCACACTCGAGGCTTACCAGAAAAAACAGGACCTGAAAGACATCATCCGGGCTGTCCAGGCAATCAGAGCTTATGGCATCCATGTCCATGGAATGTTTGTACTGGGAGCCGACACCGACGACGTAAACACCATCAGAAAGACACTCCTCTTTGCCAGAAAGAACAAGATAGATACGGTGCAATTCATGATTCTCACCCCGCTGCCGGGAACGCCGCTTTTCAGCGAAATGTCGGCAGCGGGAAGGCTGATTCATACCAGCTGGAACAGGTATGACGCACATCACGTGGTTTTCAGGCCGGCCTCCATGAGCCCGCTCACTCTGCAGGTTGAAACTTTTAAGGCCATGGCCGGTTTCTACTCCTGGAAATACATACTGAAACATCTGGCTACCCTCAGATTCCACTATGCGGCCATCGGGATGTTCGGGAAAACGACCATTCACAGATTCATGAAAAGCCTGACGGCTGAGCTGAGGGAACTGCAGTCCCAGAATTAGTCTCTCTTATTTGCCAGCGATATGGGTGCCTGAATTACTCGCTAAAAAGGGGTGGCGGGGTCATCTTCGGCCGGCAGCCAAAAAGCTTTTCATATAGACCGGGATAGGCGTCTTTGCCGCCGAGAAGGCTGGCCGTGACCGGGAAGACTTTCCTGGTCAGGGTCGACATGGCCGCGCTGACCTGCCTTATCTCCCACTGGGCGGTGGCATCTTCCCTCAACCGCGAAAGATGATAGAGCTCGCGGAGGTTGGCCTTGACCAGAACCCGACGCCGGTGGGCATTGGTCAGGAGATAATCAGCAGCCGGGCCGACTTTCTTTTTCAGAAGCCGCCAGGTTTTCTCGGTCTGTCTCATGACTTCCATAAATCTCTTCCCTTCCCCGATCTCGGCAATGGAAGGCGGGACAGTCACTCCGAGAGATGGGTCATAGGGCTGAACCAGAAGCGTCATCATCCGGTGCCTCTTGAGCTGGGCAAAACAGGAGGCTGAAACCGTCAGGTCGAAAGTCAGGAAAGCAAGCTCAAATTCACGCGGCGGTGAGTCATAGAATTCCATGGGTTTGAAGACTTCCTTCACCAGGTCGAGTTTTTTCTTCTGCGACCAGCGCTTGACCTCTTTCAGGGCCTCCTTGAAAGAAACGCCGCTGGTAGAAAAAAGCAGTCCGGCCACTATCAACTCCTCGCCTTTCGCGGAATAATCAACCAGACTGACTTCTGCCTGTTTCCGGCCGGTGGCGATTTTTTGGGCCGCCTTCGAAATTAATTTTCCGGCCGTCCGTCCCACGTTTTCCATCATTTCCGTCTCACAGGGAGAAGGGTCGGTAAACAGGATTATGGACGGAGCCACCTTTTTGGCCAGGTCGTGCAGTTTACGGACGAGCTCCTGAATTTCGGCGTTTTTGCGGCCGGCAAAGCGCCGGATCATCAATTCCAGGGTTCGGGCATTAACCGTCATCCCGAGCTGACCTCTGGTGGCCAGACTGACCACATAGCGGGCATCCTCTTTTGCCCAGCCGTCAAGGATAGGCTGGTTTTTCGGGTTGGCGGCCTGGCGCTCATACTTTCTGAAAATATGCTCGCGAAGACGTTCATAGAAATAGCGATAGGCCCGATTCTGAATCTCTATGGTTTCGGCAAAAATTGCTTCCTGCCCAGCCTGCTTTATTTCCTCAGGGAGCACATAGTCTCCGTCCAGAGTTATATAGCGCTGCGACTTTTCGGTGTAAGAACACAACCTGAAATGTTCCACTTCCTCAATGGCCAGACGGCTCAGGCCGATAAGGTCAAAGTTGAAAACTGCATGCTCGGCCACCGAGTGATGGCCCATCTTGAAGATGATATTCTGATTGGAGCGGCGGGCTTTTTCGACTTCAGCCCGGGCCACGGCTCGCAGTTCATTTACCGGTCGGGGGTCACGGGAGATGCGAGCATAAGCGGCCGACAGGGTTTCGGGTGTGATGTCCTGTCGCTCCGGGCAATGTTTCTTGAGCTCCTCTATTACTTCGGCGTCAAAGTTATATCCAGCCAGTATAATTTTCATGTCATTAAGATAAAAGGAGCCATCCCAATTGTCAATAAAATGAGGACACAATCTATTTTCCACGATTCGCTCAGCAACCAGAGATAAAATACCCCTTTCCTGCTTATTCCCCGCTCTTTTCTGCCTTCGAAACGGGAGGCAAAATCTTATCACCCCGCCTGCCCCTTTCAGGAACTGGCTTCTTAGAGCAGATGTCCCTTCCGGGAACAGCCCGACCGACCGGCATTTGTTTATACCCCGGCTCTGATATAGAATTTAACTAAGAGAGAAAAATGCAAAACAGGAACAAAGAGATTGCCAATATTTTTTATCGCATCGCCGACGCCCTGGAAATAAAGGGAGAAACCGGCTTCAAGGTGGTCGCCTACCAGAAAGCCGGGCGCATCCTCGAAGACCTTACCCTGGATGTGGCCGAGCTGGTATCTTCCGGGGAGCTGGCCGAAATTCCAGGAATCGGTAAGGGCATGGCTGAAAAAATCGAAGAGTACCTCAAAACCGGACGGATAAAACGTTACGAAGAGGTGATGAAGGAAGTGCCCGAAGGCCTGCTCAGGCTCCTGGAAATCCCCGGCCTGGGCGGTCGGACCATCCACCTCATGAATAAAGAACTGAAGGTTAAAAACCTAGATGACCTGAAGCGGGTTATCGAAGACGGCAGTCTGGAAAAACTCTATGGAATGGGAAAGAAGAAGGTGGAGAACATAAAGAAGGGCATTGAGCTCGTTGAACACGCCCGGGAGAGAATGTCCATCTGCGACGCTCTGGTGATAGCCGAAGAAGTCATAGATTACTTAAAAAAAGCTCCCGGAATAAGCCATCTCTCCCCGGCCGGTTCCCTGCGCCGCATGAAAGAGACCATAGGAGACATTGACATTCTGGCGACCGGAAAGGATGGACAGCAAATAATAAAATATTTTGTTCGCTACCCGAAAACTGTTCAGGTGCTGGCCGAAGGGGAAACCAAAGGCTCAATTCTGATAGAAACTGAAGCCGGGAAACGTCAGGTTGACCTGCGTCTGGTGGAGGAAGATTCATTCGGAGCCGCCCTTCAGTATTTTACCGGCTCCAAAGCCCATAACATCAAATTGCGGGGGCTGGCCAAGGACAGGGGGCTGAAAATTTCTGAATACGGAGTTTTCCGGGGAGAAAAGAAAATTGCCGGCCGCACGGAGGAAGAAGTTTATAAGGTATTTGGCCTTCCGGTTTTTCCTCCGGAAATGAGAGAAGATCGCGGGGAAATTGAGCTGGCTCTGGAAGGTAAGCTGCCGGAAATAATTGAATTAAAGGATATCAGGGGCGACCTGCACGTGCATTCCAACTGGAGCGACGGAGTTCTAACGCTGGAAGAGCTGGTGGAGCACGGGGAAAGAATGGACTACAGTTATATCGCCGTCTGCGACCATTCACAGGCGGCCAAGTACGCCCACGGACTGAGCCCGGAGCGGCTGGCCGAGCAGATCAAAGAAATCGACCGAATAAACGCTAAGCTCAAGGGCTTTCGGTTGCTCAAGGGAACTGAGGTCGACATCCTGGCCGACGGTTCGATAGATTTTCCTGAAAGCCTGCTGAAGAAACTCGACCTGGTGGTGGCTTCCATCCATTCTGGCTTCAAGAAAAATGTGACCGAAAGGATTATCTCTGCCTTAAAACATCCCCTGGTAAATATCATCGGCCATCCGACAGGCCGGCTTATCTCCGGACGCGAGGGTTATGAAGTTGATATAGATAAAGTAATCGAAGCGGCAGCCGAATATGGAAAAATCCTGGAACTCAACGCCTACTTTGACCGCCTGGACCTCGATGAACACAACCTGAAAAAAGCCAGGGAAAAGGGCGTTCTCATTGCCATCGGCACTGATACCCATTATGCCCACGGGTTCGCCATGATGCGCTTCGGAGTGGGCATCGCCCGCCGGGCCTGGCTGAGCAAGAAAGATGTAATCAACACCCTGCCCGCAGAAAGATTGCTTAAGCTAATGAAGAAGTAGCTGCTGGCTGTGATCATCCTTAAATTATTGAGAGAAAATCCCTGTAAAAAAACTCGGGCCTAGCTCCTGAATGGGGTTTCTCAGGCTCAAGCCAATCAAGCTGGCTCCAGACCTTCGAGTCGGAATAAAATTAGGCAGAAAATATTAATAATATTAACGACCACGGATGAGAAAAGAGATAGGCTTCGTTAAAGATTGAGCCCTCCCTCCTATTTAGGCTTCTTCGCCTAATAGAACAACGTCAAAAGAATCAGAAAAAATGTTGCCAGGAAAATTAATAGTTTTTTCACAATAGTATCTCCTCATTCTTATTAGCCACCAGCC
>CAZDZU010000069.1:0-8243 GCA_964509995.1 uncultured Eubacteriales bacterium
GGCATGAACCGATCGGCATAGTTCGTAGCGCTGGCCGTGGGGAATGCCCAGACGGTCGCGCAAACAGAACCCGTGTTCCAGGCTGTCGCGGGTTTTCCGCGGAGCGCCGACGTAGCCGGTGGAAATGATCTGGTCATCACGGACAATGATGGCTCCGATAGACCGGCGGAAGCAGGTGCTGCGGCGCGAAACCTCACGGGCGATGCCCAGATAATATTCATCTTTTGAGACGCGAAGAGAACTCCTGTCTCCAGCCTGATGTTTTCTGGCCCCGGTTTTTTCTGTCGGGCTAAGTTTTTTTCTGTTCATCCGAGTTCCTCCAGTCTTGTCCACAGGTCTTCGAGCGAGCCGTCGTTGATGATGGTCAGGTCGGCCAGTTGGAGACAGACTTCGAGCTGCTGGCCGGTTTCCGAGGTGGTTTTTTCCTGCTCTTCCTTGCGCCGGAATTCATCCAGGGTGGTGGCCGATTCATTGCGGCCTCTTTTCCTGGCCCTTTCGAAACGGATTTCCAGGGGAGCGTCAACCGCCACCAGGATGAAATCCCCCAGACTTCTGAGGAAGGCCACCTCGGCCGGATTGCGGATGCTGTCAATGACCGTCGGTCCCTGGATTCTGGTCGCTACCCGCCGGGCCAGGACGTCGGGCCCGAATTTTTCCCGAAGCTCGTTGCCGCAGGCGATCAGGTGGTCGCGGCTGGCCTCCAGACCCCTGGCCTGGAGCTCCTCGCGGATGACGTCCGAAAGGGAAACATAAGCGAAGCCTTTTTTCCTGAGGAAATTTGCTACCTCGCCCTTTCCGGCGCCGTTGGTTCCGGTCAGGCCGATCAGTCTGTAAGCGGTCAGTTTCTTTTTATCCAGCATGATAATCCGGCTAAACCCTGAAAATAAGAATATATCCTAACTTCGGCTAAATTCAAAGGGGGGTTAGCATCTATCTTTCTGTGAGGGCCAGGAGATAAAGAATCCTGCGACAGATTGTCCTCTATCGTCCTCGTTCATCAATAACCCGTGGAGAACTCCTTCCGTTGCGGGGGACAGGAGACAGACCCACCGGCAATCGTGGGAACAGAGATGGTTGGAAGGGGGTTATCCGGCCAGGTTATCGGACCCGGCTGCTTCCTGCTCTTCTTTCCTTCTTCGCTTTTCTTTGTTGCGGCCGACCACCATGGAAATCAGGATGCTGAGGCCATAGAGAGCGATCATCGGCACGGCTACAATACTCTGGGTAATCATATCCGGAGTGGGGGTGATTACGGCCGCAATGACAAAGGCAGCCAGGACAGCATATTGAAAGTTTTTAATCATCCAGCGCGAGGTCAGGATGCCTATTCTGGAAAGGAAATAGACCAGGGTGGGCAACTCGAAAACCAGGGCGATTCCCAGCAGGACCTTAAGGGCGAAGCTGAAGTACTGGTCGACGGTGATGACCGGCTGGAAGTCCCGGCCCAGGGTCAGAAAGAAACGGCAGGCCCAGGGAAAAACGATAAAATAGCCAAAAAGAGCTCCGAGGGAGAAGAAAAAGGTGGTGAAAAAGACAAAGGGAATAACGTATTTCTTCTCTTTCTGATAGAGACCCGGGGAGACAAACATCCACAGCTGGTAAAAGACAAAAGGCGCGGTGATGAACAGAGCAGCCAGGAAAGATACCTTCAGGTAGAGCATGAAGGGAGCGGTCAGGGTGGTGAAGGCCAGCTTGGTTCCTTCCGGCAGATACTGGGTGACCGGTCGGGCCAGGATGGCATAGAGCTGGCGGCTGAAAATCCAGGCGGGGATAACGGCCACAATAATTGCCAGGAAAGAATAGAATAATCTTTTCCGCAGGTCCTCGAGATGTTCAAGGAAGGTCATCTCGTCAGGTGACTTTCTGGCCTTCCCCGGGCTCATCGGCTTTCAGGTCCTTTTTGATGTTGTCCTGGAACTCGTTCAAGTCTTCCTTGAACTCGGTCAGGTTGGATTTAACTTCATTGATTTCGGATTTGATCTCACTGGCGTTAATTTCTTCTTCCACCTTGTTTCTCAGCTCATCGGAAGCCTTTTTGAATTCTCTGATGGCTCGGCCTACTGATTTTCCCACCTCGGGCAATTTTTTCGGCCCGAATACCAGCAGGGCGATGATGAAGATGACGATTAATTCTGGAACGCCAATGGATCCGAACATTTTTTCCTCCAGTTAAACTATAGCCTTTAACCGGAGGTCAGTCAAGCCAGATTTGGCTTTACTTTAAGATGTCCCTCTGGTAAGATTTATTGTCTGTAAACAGGATTTAACCGGTTAAATTATGAATCAGGCTTCAAAGAAGATTTCTCTCCTTATCGTCTTGTTTCCCCTGCTGTTCCTGGTCTGCCGCTCTTCGGTGGCCATTGACCCCTGGCAGCAGGGAGTGAATAAATTGCTGACTCTCACCGGACTTGTTCAAAAAGAATATTTTGAAGAAAAAGACGCTCGCAAGCTGACCTTCTCGGCCATCAGGGGCATGCTGGACACCCTGGACCCCCATTCCTATTTTCTTGACCCGGAAGGAGCCCGGACTTTTACCGAGGATTACACCGGCAAATATTACGGCCTGGGCATTCAGATCCAGAAGCAGGAAGACAGGCTGGTGGTGATAGCCCCGATTGAGGGGACTCCAGCCTGGAGGCTGGGAATTCAGCCCGGCGATGTCATCACCCATATTGACGGTGAAAGCACCAGGCCCCTGAGCAGCACCGAAGCCATGCTCAAGCTGCGGGGAGAAAAGGGGACGAAAGTCACCATCACCATCCAGAGAGAGGGGCTGGACAAAGCCTTTGACCTGACCATAACCCGCGAGGAAATTCCGCTGAAGAGCGTTCCCTACGCTTTCCTGCTGGACGAAAAGAAAAAAATAGGTTACATCTTCGTCCGCAATTTCGGTCGCCACACTGTCGACGAACTGGAAGAAGGGCTGGAAGATCTTACGGCTAAGGGTATGGAAAGTCTGATCCTGGACCTGCGCGGAAATACCGGCGGGCCGGTTTTTCAGGCTGTCGATATGGCTGACCTCTTCCTGCCGCGTGGAACCAGGATAGTGGCCATGAGGGGCCGTAATTCTGCCTACAACCGGGATTTCTTTGCCAGCCAGGATAACCAGTATGAAAGCCTGCCTCTGGTAATTCTGATCAATACCGGTACGGCCAGTGCCTCCGAGATTGTGGCCGGAGCCATCATGGATAACGACCGCGGCCTCATTGTCGGCGAGGATTCCTGGGGCAAAGGCCTGGTGCAGACGGTTTTTCCGCTGGCGGCCGATATGGCCGTGGCCATCACCACCGCCAAGTATCTTACCCCCAGCGGCCGTGAGATCCAGAGGGATTATTCCCACCTTGAAGATTATCTTATGGCCCGCAGGGCTCCGGAAGACAAACGAGAAATCAAGTATACAGCGAAAGGCCGTAAGGTCCTCGGCCAGGGCGGGATCAGTCCCGACTACGAGGTCAAAACCGGTTATAAACCCCTGACCGTGGAGTTTTTGATCAGGGGAGCCTTTTTCAGCTACGGAAGAAAATTCAGCCAGCACCAGACCCGGCTCTCGGCCAGTTATGTTTTTCCCCAGGAATTGAAAAACGGAGCCGCAGCGGAGGGACGCCGGGTTTTTGATGACAGCTTTGAGGTCGGACCGGAAGTGATCAAAGATTTTCTGGAATTTATCGGGACGACCGGCATCAAGTACGACCTGAGCAGGCTGGACGAAGCCGAACCTGAAATAAAGAACGAACTCAAACGCGAGATTTATGCAGCTGTTTTCAGCCTGGAAGAGGGAATCAGGGCCTACCGGCAGAACGACCCGGTGGTGCTTAAAGCCATTGAAGTCATGCCCGAGGCCATCAGGTTCGTCCGGGAAAACCGTTGACCGGGCTTCAGTTCAGCCCTCCGGATAAAATGCCTCAAGGAGTGGGTGATGAAACTGGCCATCGCTTCTGACCACGCCGGGTATGATTTAAAAAAGGAAGTTATCAATTATCTCCAGTCGGCGGGAGTAGCTTTTATGGATTTTGGCTGCGGCCCCGGTGAAAGCGTCGATTACGTCGATTACGGAGCCGAAGCTGTTCGCCGGGTGGTCTCCGGTGAATTCGACCGGGCAATTCTTTTTTGCGGGACGGGTCTGGGCATGGCCGTGGTGGCCAATAAATTTCCCGGAATAATTGCCACCCCCTGCTGGGATGAATTCACAGCCACCGTCAGCCGGACCCATAACAATTCCAACTGCCTGGCCCTGGGGGGACGGGTGCTGACCTCTGAACAGGCTATAAAAATCGTCAGAATATGGCTGGAAAAGGAATTCGATGGCGGCCGTCACGAGCGCCGGATAAAAAAGATTTTTGCTCTGGAAGAAGAACTGAATAAATTAAAATAGCTCAGGAAAGGGTGGGCTGACCGGCTGAGAGCCGGCAGCGGCCCAGAAAAGGTTGATGAGATCATGATAAAAGGAGATTGCCGATGACAGAATTCACCTCAAAAATTTCTGCCTGGTGCGAACGCATAGAGCAGAACAATATCTGGCGTCAGAAAAAATGTTTTAACCTGATTCCCTCGGAAAACACTCCATCTCTTCTGGTCAAGCTGGCCGAAATCGCCGACCCCTCCGGCCGCTACGCCGAACACCGGACAATGAAAGGCCAGGAAGTCTATTTTTACCAGGGAACGGATTTCATCCGGGACGTGGAGCTTGAGGCCAGAAAAGAACTCTGCCGTTATTTTGACTGCACCGATGTCGAGCTCCGCCCGATCAGCGGTCAGATGGCCAACGAGGTGGTTTTTAAGGGGCTGGTCAAGTTCGTTAACAGAAAGAGAGCTTCAGGACAGCCCTTCCGCCGGCTGCGGCTGGTGATGAACAACGACCTCAACAAAGGTGGACATCTCAGTTCCCAGCCGATGGGAGCCCTGTTCAACTTAGTGGAAGAGGACCCGGCCACCGGCAAGGAAAACGTGGTCAACATTCCGGTCCGCCAGGATAATCCCTATAAGGCTGACCTCGACCGGCTGGCCGAGCTGTTGAAAGAACACCGGCCGGAGCTGGTGGTCTTCGGAAAGAGTATGTTCATCTACCGGGAGCCGGTCAGGTTTGTCTATGACCTGGTTAAGGACTGGCCGGACAGGCCGGTTCTGATGTATGACATGGCCCATGTGCTCGGCCTCTACGGCGCTTTCCAGGCGCCGTTTGCGGAAGGGGCCGACCTGGTTACCGGCAGCACCCACAAAACTTTCTTCGGCACCCAGCGGGGACTGGTAGCCGGGAATATGCCCGACGGCAGCCCTTTCAAACAACTCTGGGCCGATATTCAGGGACGGGCCTTTCCCGGTTCAACCTCCAACCACCATCTGGGAACTCTGCTGGGCCTTTTGCTCTCGGCCATCGAGATGAACGAATTCAAAGAAGAGTATCAGGCTCAGGTTCGCAAGAACGCCCGAGCCTTTGCCCGTTATCTGAAAGATTGTGGGATTCCGGTGGAAGGGGAGGAAGCCGACGGTTTCACTGAAACCCACCAGGTCCTGATCAGGGTTAAAAAATTCGGAAACGGACAGGAAATCGCCCGCCGTCTGGAGAACAATAACATTCTTACTAACTACCAGGCTCTGCCTGATGACACCACCTTCCTGGAATCTTCCGGAATAAGAATGGGGGTGCAGGAGATGACCCGGTTCGGGATGAAGGAGAAAGATTTTGAAATTCTGGCCGGACTCATCGCCGAGGTGATAATCAGAAACAGAAAGGCCGGGGATGAAGTCAGCCGCTACCGCCGCAATTTCCTGGAGATGCGTTACTGTCTGCCGGAGAAACAGGCACTGGAGCTGGCCGGCCGGCTGTTGCTGAGCATCCTGCCTTCTCCCGCTCTGGCGACCAGCCTGGCTGAAAACATGGCCAGGAAAGCCAGAGAATTGACAGATTGAGGGAGGCCTGATGAAAATCCTGTTAGTTGGGTCGGGCGGCCGGGAACATGCCCTGGCCTGGAAAATTGTCCAGAGCCCTCACTGCAAGCAGCTGTACTGTGCTCCGGGCAACGGGGGGATGGCCAGGATCGCCGAGACCGTCCCGATTGAGGATACCAACATTTCCCTTCTGGCCAGGTTCGCCGAGGAAAAGAAAATCGACCTGACAGTGGTCGGTCCGGAAATGCCCCTGGCTCTGGGAATAGTGGATGAATTCGAACGGCGCGGGCTTAAGATTTACGGGCCCAGCAAGAAGGCGGCCGAAATTGAAAAGAGCAAGGTCTTTGCCAAGGAGTTTATGGAACGTCACCGCATTCCGACCGGCCGCTTCCGGGTGGCCAGCAGCGCCGATGAAGCTCTGAAAATCCTGAACTCGGGCGAATTTGAATTCCCGGTGGTGGTCAAGGCCGACGGGCTGGCCGCGGGCAAGGGGGTTATGGTCTGTGCCAACGTCAAGCGGGCCGAAGATGCCATTGCTGAAATAATGGTCAGGAAAAAATTTGGAACCTCTGGCGAGCGGGTGGTAATAGAAGAATTTCTCAAAGGACGAGAACTTTCCTTTATCGTCCTGACTGACGGAGCCAGGGTTCAGCCCCTGGTCACCACCATGGACCACAAGGCCGCCTACGACGGCGACAAGGGGCCCAATACCGGGGGCATGGGAGCCATTTCTCCTTCGCCCTTTATTTCGGAAAAGCTGTATGCCCAGATAATGGATACCATCATCTTTCCGACGGTCACCAGGCTGCTGGAAGAAGGCCGGCGTTTCAAGGGAACCCTTTACGCCGGTTTGATGCTGACTTCCGAGGGGCCGAAGGTCCTGGAGTACAACTGCCGCTTTGGCGACCCGGAGACTCAGGTTCAGATGCTCAGAATGGAGAGCGACCTGGTGGAAGTCCTGATGTCGGCGGTGAGCGAGGACCTGTTGAAGGAAGAGATAAAGTGGAGCCCGAAGGTCGCCGGCTGCGTGGTGCTGGCCTCCGGAGGGTATCCGGGTGGCTACGAGAAAGGCAAGCTGATCCACGGTCTGGAAGAAGCCGAAAAGGTGCCCGGCCTGGTGATTTTCCACGCCGGAACCAGCCTGGCCAACGGGCAATTCTATACTAACGGCGGCCGGGTGCTCAACATCTGCGCCTGCGAAGATACTCTCCAGCGGACGATGAAAAAAATCTATGACGGCCTGCCGCTGATCAATTTTGAGGGGATGTTTTACCGCAAAGATATCGGAGCCATGAAGGAGGCCAGATGAAAGTGACAATATTCCTGGGAAGCGACTCCGATCTTGAGGTGGTCAGAGAAGCCCTGGATATTCTTAAGGAGTTCAAGGTGCCCTTCAACCTGGAAGTAACCTCAGCCCATCGTTCACCCGAAAGAACGGTCAGGTTGATAAGGGAAGCCGAGGAGCAGGGAACCAGGGTTTTTATCGCTGTGGCCGGCAAGGCTGCGCATCTTCCGGGGGTGGTGGCCGCCCATACGATTTACCCGGTAATCGGGGTACCGGTCGAAAGCCAGGCCCTGGCCGGGCTGGATGCCCTGCTGTCGGTCGTTCAGATGCCCAGGGGCATTCCGGTGGCCACGGTGGCCCTGGGGAAAACCGGCGGAGCCAACGCCGCTCTTCTGGCCATCTCCATGCTGGCGATTTCCGACCCTGAACTCCAGGCCAGGCTTCAGTCCTACCGTCGCCAGATGGCCGAGAAGGTGGAGGAGAGCTCGAAAAAGCTCAAAGAGAAATTATGAGCTCGGTCTTCATCCACAACTTCGGCTGCCGGGTTAACCAGGCCGAAGCTTTTGACTGGTCTTACCGGCTGGGAGAAGCCGGAATTTCCGTTGCCCGCGACTGGCGCCAGGCTGACTGGGTGGTGGTCAACGCCTGTGCTCTGACCGCCAGGGCCGAAGCCGACGTCAGGCAGTTCCTGAAAAGAATCCAGAGAGAGTCGCCGGGCGCCCGGATTGTGGTTACCGGCTGCCTGGCTGATAGAACGCGGGAAGAGCTGGCCAGAAACAGCGCGGTTTGTCGGGTTATTCCCAATTCCCTGAAAGAGAATCTGGTTTCGGTGTTGTTGGAACTGACCGGCGAAGGCGCAATCAAACCGGAAAAAAGATTTTTCCGGTCACGAGCTCTGGTTAAGGTTCAGGACGGTTGCGACTCCAGGATCAGCCACGACAAACGTCAGCAAATCACCATCCGCAGGATCCTGAACCACGGAGACTTGGATCGGAGACAGCTCCTTGCCGTTCTCGTCGATGAGCGGAATCTGCGGCACAGGAGCCACTGAGCGCAGCTCAACGACACTGCC
>CAZDZU010000070.1:0-3635 GCA_964509995.1 uncultured Eubacteriales bacterium
ATCGAAACCGAATTGGTCCGTTTCGTGGTGGAAGCTGACTTCATCGACACATCTAGAATCGCTGAGATCAGGAATAAAATCAGGAAGAATACAAAGTTGCTGTATGTCGAAAGTCCGGCCAACCCCACCATGGCCATCACCGACCTCAAGGCCTGCGCCGGGCTCGCCCGGGAGCATAACCTCCTGCTGGTGGTCGACAACACCTTTGCTTCCCCCGTTCTTCAGAATCCTCTGGAACTGGGGGCAGATGTGGTCATACACAGTCTGACCAAGTTCATCAACGGCCACAGCGACGTGGTGGGCGGAGTAATAATAAGTCGCAACGAAGAACTTCATAAGAGATTGCAGAAAGTGCTGAGAATGCACGGCGGAACCATGGACCCCCATCAGGCCTGGCTGGTGCTGCGCGGGCTGAGGACTCTGCATCTCCGGGTGGAAAGAGCCCAGGAAAATGCCCGGAAAATCGCTGCCTGGCTGGAAGCCCATCCGGCCGTGGCCTGGGTCAACTATCCCGGCCTCAGGAGTCATCCCCAGCACGAGCTGATGAAAATACAGATGAAAGGCCCGGGCTCCATGATTTCTTTCGGTCTGAAAGGTGGTTATGAAGCCGGGCTGAAAATGATCAACAGAGTAAGGCTCTGCACCCTGGCCGTTTCACTGGGTGGCCTTGAAACACTCATCCAGCACCCGGCCAGCATGACCCATGCCTCCGTTCCCAAAAAGGAAAAAGAAGAAGCCGGAATTACAGATGACCTGATCCGATTGTCAGTTGGCTGCGAAAACTCAGAGGATCTGATTGATGACCTGGAACAGGCCCTGCAGGGTCTCTAAACGGACTGATTCCATAAATTTATTAAAACAATCATTTGCCCCTCTTCAATTCTCGCTCATTACTCCCGCAGAGGAAGGAGCAGGAAACAGCGATCCGAGCAAATAATAAGAGAATTAAAAAAGGATTCAGTCGGGCCTTTTAGCCGGATGGCTGCTGACAAACCTTCAGTGAAATTTCAAACTATCTAATTCAGCCCGGGGCGGAATTTTTGAAATCAGATAATTCCAGTTCCGGCTAATCCAGGCTCTTGCTCAAAATCGCTACCAGCTCTCCTCCGGCCCTGATATAAACGCCGCTGGCTTCGGCCACCAGGCGCCCGTCCTCTCCAAAAAGCTGCCCGGTGGTGAAAAAGGCCCGGCTCTTATGGCCTGTTATTCTTCCTTCTGCCCTCAATTTCTCTCCGATCAGGGCCGGTTTCCTGAATTCAACTGTCAGCCTGGAGGTGACCACTGGAATTCCCCCGGCCAGAATGGCCTTGGCCATGACCTCGTCCAGGAGCGACGAGATGATCCCGCCATGAAGAAGGTCGCGGTAGCCTTCGTGCTCCCGACCAGGAATGAATTCAGCCCAGGCCATTTCTCTTTCCCGGTCAAAGAAAAAGTCCAGCTTCAGACCGACCGGATTGTCCTCTCCACAAATAAAACAGCCCCGGTAGTTGATGATCCGCTCAGTCATCCACCTCAACCTCCATGTATCTCATGCTGGCCATGACCAGGCGGAGCTTCCGGGTCTGGGTTTCCTGGCCGAGGCTGACTTCAACCTGGTATTCGCCGGCAGCCACTCTTTCCTTCTGACCCTCAGCCTTCAGGTCCCAGGTGAGGTCGTTAAGGCCGGCTTTGAGCTCAACAGCCATTTCTTTAAGGACCTTTCCGGCGGCCGTCTTTATGACCATTTTCCCCTGTCCCCCGTCTCTGGCATAAACCAGAATGCGGGCGGCAACCTCCGCCGCCGGAGCTTCTCCCCTTCTGACAAAGGGCAGCTGGACCTCATCCGGTTCCAGGACATAAAGTGTCCTGCCCAGCACTTCAGTCGTTAACTCCTGGATCATCTTCAACGGCAGAACAAAAACCCCGCGGCTATGAGTGCCGATGAGCAGCTCTCTTTCGCGCGGATGAATTTTCATATCATAGACCGGAAGCGTCGGCAGGTTGGCCCGCAGGGAATGCCAGGTTTTTCCGCGGTCGAGACTGACATAGGCCGTAAGGTCTGTCCCCAGATAGAGAATATTCTCGCGAACCGTATCTTCCCGGATGACGTTGCAGCCTTCCTCGGGAAGATTGTTCTTGAGGGAGACCCAGCTCTGGCCGTAGTCCTCAGAAGCGAAAACATAGGTGCTGAAATCGTCCTCACGGTAACCGATCATCGTCAGGTAGACCCGTCCGGGCTGGAATCGGCTGGCTTCAATTCTGGTAACCCATTTTTTGGGCAAACCGCTGGTTATTTTCTGCCAGGAACAGCCGCCGTTTCTGGTGACCCAGACGTTGCCGTCATCGGTCCCGGCATAAATCACCTCCGGGGTGAAGGGTGATTCAGCCAGAGCGGTGATGGTGGCAAAGGGCACATCCCCGTCAATATTCCTGCGGTCGGTAAGGTCGGGCGAGATTTCCAGCCAGTTATCTCCGCGGTCGACCGATTTCAGCACCTTATTTGCCCCCAGCAGCAGGGTGAAAGGATTATGCTTTGAAATCAGAAATGGGGTCAGCCAGTTGAAGCGATAGGGAGCCTGAACTGTTTTTATCTGGGGTCTGATGGATTTGGTTTCCCGCGGGTTGTTCAGGTTCAGCCGGAAGAGGCTTCCAAACTGATACTCGGCATAGACAATTCCTTTTTCCTGAAGGCTGGGCTCAACGAAAGCGCCGTCACCCCCGAGAATCATTTTCCAGTCTTTATCCCGGCGTCCGAAGACAAAATCCCGGGGACCCACGTTAACGCCGTTGTCCTGCAGGCCGACATAGATGTTATAGGGTGTTTCCAGGTCAAAACTGACTGTATAGCACTGAGCCAGAGGCAGGTTGGCAATTCCCTGGAAAGTGCGTCCGGCATCGTAGGACACGTTCAGTCCGCCATCATTTCCAATCCAGACTTCGCGGGGATCGCCGGGGTTTATCCAGAGAGCATGATGGTCAGGATGAACATCGGCATAACCATAGCCATATGAGCCACCTGCCTCGGGTATTTCTCTGAAAGTCTTGCCGCCGTCAGTTGATTTCATCAGGGGTACACCCAGGAGGTAGACCACGTTTTCATTCTCCGGAGAGACGAACATCTTGCCGAAGTAATAACCATAAGTGTTAACAATGGAATTGGACAGGTAACCCTCATGGGTTCTTTTCCAGGTCTCGCCCCCGTCATCACTGCGGTAAAGCTCGGCTCCTTTAACCTGGGTGGTAAACAGGGCGGCGTTGGCTCCGCCCTGAAGAATGTCTACCAGCTCGGGGATGGTCAGTTTCTTCTGCTGCACCGCGTCTTTAACCGATCTGGCGGTAAAAATCTGCGGAGCACGATTCTGCCGGAGCAGGGCTTCCAGCCGGCCATCTTCGAGCTTCAGGAAATTCTGGACCGTCATCTTTTTCAGATTCTCAATGGTCAGGGCATCCTTTGTTTCTTCCCTGGGCCTGGGCTGGGTCCTTGGTTCCTGATTATCCAGAAAAGCATAGATTACCTTCGGATTCGAAGGGCAGACGGCCAGTCCTATCCGGCCGACGAATTCGTTCTGGGGAAAGCCGTTGACGATTTTTTCCCAGGTTCTGCCGCCATCCAGAGTTTTGTAAATGGCACTCTCTTTTCCCGATTCGGTCATGTT
>CAZDZU010000070.1:3645-8058 GCA_964509995.1 uncultured Eubacteriales bacterium
GTCATGTTCCAGGCTTTTCTGATTCTTTCCCAGGAAGCGGCATAAAGCACTTCCGGGTTGGCCGGGTCCATGACCAGACTGATGACACCCGTCTTTGGAGAAATGTAGAGAACCTTCTGCCAGGTTTTACCGCCGTCGCTGGTCTTAAAAACGCCGCGCTCTTCATTTTCGGTGTAAAGATGACCTATAGCCGCCACATAAACAACATCCGGGTTTTCAGGATGGATTATGATATCAGCAATATGATGGGTATCTGAAAGTCCCATATGCTGCCAGGTTTTGCCGCCATCAGTAGACTTAAATACTCCGGTCCCGGCATAGGAAGAACGAGAGGAATTTTCTTCTCCGGTCCCGGCCCAGAGCAGGTTCTTATCCTTCTCATAAATGGCCACGCTGCCAAAACCGACCCAGGACTGGTGGTCAAAGAGCGGAGTCCAGGTAGTGCCGCTGTTTTCCGTTAACCAGAGCCCCCCGCTGGCCGCCGCCACCAGGATACGACGCGGGTCAGAAGCATAACCTTTTATTTCGCAGATTCTTCCGCCCATAAAGTAAGGGCCAAGGTTCTGCCAGACAAAATTCCTGAACCAGGATTCCCGGGCCAGCTTCTGATGAAGCTCCCAGGAGTTGAGCCTCTGCTGGGGCGGAGTCTGGGCCAGAATCTGTCCGGCACAGAAGGCCAGAAGAAGAATCAATACGGAAACCAATAAAGGCCACCGTCTGCTGTTTCTTCCAGGGTTGTTCATAATTACCTCCCGCTCAGATATCAAGACAATGATTTTACAAGTTTCAAACCTCTCCGGGCAACTATTATTTGTCTTTGCGCTCTGCCGGATTGCCAACCACTCCGGGCGGTGGTAAATTATCTGCTTAAACTAAGAAAGGGAAGTAGAAAATGAAGACAAGGATACTGCTGTCGGCATCCCTGTTCCATGCGCTGACCGACGCCGCCACCATTGTCACCCCGACTATATTTCCGATACTCTACAGCCAGGCTTTTCTGATAAAAAAATATTCGCAGGTCGGGTTGCTATCCAACCTGGGCCTGATCACCACCATCCTTATCCAGTTCTGGGTGGTGGCCCTGTCATTCAAGCACGAATACCGCTGGATGATGCTGGCCAGCGGCCTGGGCATCTGCCTGGCCAACTTTCTCCTTCCCTTCTCTCCATCCTTTGCCGTCCTGATGCTGTTATTCGTGCTGCTCAGAGCTTTCACCAGCTTCTATCACCCGATCGTTATTTCCTGGATTTCCAGGTCCAGGGCAGGCCTCGGCCGGGAGCTGGATGATGCCATGGGTATTCAGAGTGGTTCTGGCAATCTGGGTGTACTCCTGGCTTTTATAACCACAGGTTATATTGCCCAGCACTATGGCTGGAAGGCTCCGCTTTATGCCTGGGCCGCCGCCGGGCTGCTCATAACCGCCGTCGGCGTCGTGGTCATTAATGGAGTATCCTCCCGGCAGCCGGTCAAGCCCGACCTCTCAGCCAGAAACTGGCTGCGGGTTCTCAAGAAAGTTAGCCATCTCCTTCCGGGATTTTTCTTCGGCGGTATGGGCTGGTCGGTAACCGTTTACTATGCCCCTTCGCTGCTGCATAACAGCTTCAACATTCCAATGGGCCAGACCGGAGTTTATCTGGCACTGTGGATAGGACTGGGAACGGTAACCGGATATCTCTACGGCTTCTGGAGCCGGCGGTTCGGCCGGAAGAAAGTCTTTCTGACCAGCCTGGCCGGAGCTACTGTCTGTCTTACGGTCATAGGCCTTTCTCTGAACCGGATGCTCTCGGTAACTGCCCTTCTCCTGTTTGGCGGCTTCCTGTTGATGACCTACCCTTCTCTTCATACTTTTGTGGGTTCGACCGTCAGGGATGACGACCAGACCCAGGCTTTCAGCTGGATTTCCAATATTCAGCTGATATCAGGGGCAGTGATCAGCCTGCTCTCGGGTTTCCTCTCCGACTTGCTCAGCATCCGTTTCCCCTTCATCCTGGCCGGTTCTCTTTCTCTGGCTGTTTTTCTTTTTTATCTGCCCAAGGACGACCGATACTTCGGAGCCAGAGAGGTCGAATCACCTGGTGGACTGCCGCCGTCTCCCTCGGTGTAATTCCTCCCCATCCGGCTATTAAGACAGGTTATCAGGACAGCCACTTGAATTGAGACCCGTTAAAGGCTAAAGTAAATGTACCGGCACTAAAGGAACGGAACATGACAAATCTCAGGACAAGAAAAACTTGTTCTTTGTTTTATCAATTCTTTCATTTCTGGGTCTGCTGGGCTGTGTCCTGAATCTTCAGGCTCAGCTGACCGAAGACGAAAAGAACACCATTGAGGTCGTTAAGAAAGCCCAGAATTCGGTGGTTTTCATCACCAACATCCAGCTGGTCCGCGACTTTTTCTCCTGGACGGAAGAAGCCGTCCCCCGGGGAAGCGGTTCGGGTTTTATCTGGGATGAACGCGGCCATATCATCACCAATTATCATGTGATCGAAGACGGGGATCTTTTCAACATCACCCTGCCTAACCAGGAAGAAAGACAGGCCAGGCTGGTCGGGAAGGAACCGAATAAAGATATCGCCGTTCTAAAAATAGAAGGCAGCCTGAAGGGATTGTTTCCCATCAGAGTCGGCACATCCAGCAATCTGCAGGTGGGACAGAAAGTGATCGCCATCGGCAACCCCTTCGGATTTGACCACACGGTCACTACCGGCATTGTCAGCGCTCTCGGCCGGAGCATGCCCGGGGCTGGCGGGGTTACCATCCGGGACATGATTCAGACTGATGCGGCCATTAATCCAGGAAACTCTGGCGGTCCCCTGCTGAATTCGGCCGGAGAGCTTATTGGCATGAACACCATGATTGTCTCTCCCTCCCGGTCATCATCGGGCATCGGTTTTGCCATTCCGGTCGACACCATCAAGAAAATCGTGCCCCAGATAATTCAGTACGGGAGGGTCATAAGACCCGGACTGGGGCTGACACTGCTGTCTGACCGTTACGGCCAGCGTCTGGGCATCCAGGGCGTGGTGATCTATGAAGTGCCGGCAGATTCTGAAGCCTATCGAAAAGGATTGCGCGGACTGACCAGAAGCCGGCTGGGACGTCTGGTAATTCAGGATATAATCAAAGAAATTGACGGGAAAAAAATTCGTTCTTACGACGACCTGTACAATCTGCTTGAGGATTATAAAATTGGAGACCGGGTCACCCTGACGGTCGAAAGAGACGGAAAAACAAGAAAGGTAGAATTAACGCTGGTCCGGGTGGATTGAAAGACCTGATTCCCCATAAATAAATTGCCCGGTTTGATTACTGAATTTTCGTCGCCCGGACTTCGTAATCTTCCTGCCAGAGAATCAATCCAGTAACCTGTCCCTTTTCGTCCAGGTTGAACTTTATCCGGATAAAAGGGTCCATGGAGAAAAAAATGGTCTGGGTTTCTACATAAAATTTTGTAGTCGCCTGGCCGGTTGGATGGACGATTAAATAATAATCTTGATAATCGACGTCCAGGAAATAACTTTCGTTGACCTGGTAACGGCCGGCGTATTTCTGGTAAATCTCGGGCGGCAGGCGGAACAGGGTTTTTTCCTCGGGCTGGTAATCGGGCCAGCCGTAAATTACCGACAGCCCCCGCAGGATTTCTTCAATCAGCACCCCGCCGTTATCGCTGTTGGTCATAACCACCGCTCCCTGACCGATGGCCGGATAGATGAGCACCGCTGCCCTGAAGCCCTTAGTTTTTCCCTTGAGGAAAAGTTTGAATTTTTCGTGCTCCCCCTCCAGCCTGAAGCCGTAGCCGCTTCCGGCTGCCTGGGGTGAAAGCATTCTTCTCGCCAGAGCCGGGGAAATCAACCCGCCGTTCTTGCCCCGGGCGCAATCCATCAGCTCGATTACCAGGTTCAGGTATTCTTCGGGAGTTGACCAAAGCCCCCGGGCTGCCTGCTCCGGATAACGGTACCAGCCCCCGTCGATTTCCCATCCCTCTCTCAAATGGCCTGAAGCCAGGTCCTCAACTGTCGGGATTCCAAAAAAGGTATTTTTCAGCCCGAGCCGTTCCAGAACCTGCCGTCTGGCCAGCTCCGGCCAGCTATTTCCCGTCCTGTCAGTAAGATACTGTTCGAGCAGCACATAATTGAAATCAGAAAAGCGGACCGGTATTTCAGGGTCGTACCCCCGGTAGCTGTGGTAATTCGCAGCCGGCTCCTCGCCGCGCAATATAGCCATCAGGTCGGGCAGAGGAGTCGACCGGGAATAGCCATCAGAAGTCCAGGGATAGAAGCCGGCATTATGACAGAGAAGGTTGTGGAGTGAAAAAGATATTTTTTCTGAGGGCCTGTATCTCCGGCCGGAAAAAGCTATATCCGTATAATAACTGCCCAGGTCCTCATCCAAGCGGGTCAAACCCTCCTCCAC
>CAZDZU010000071.1:0-8056 GCA_964509995.1 uncultured Eubacteriales bacterium
AGTTAGGCAAGCTGGTCATGTTAAACGGAGAACACATTCTCTACCCGAAAAGAATGATATTCATTTCTATTATCATTGCCAGCCTGGTCTGCCCCCGGCTGCTTCAGGCTGCCGGACCGGACCGGCTGGTCGTGGTAACAACGATTTATCCCCTGACCGAGCTGGCCCGGGGAGTGGCTGGCAACCGGGCTGAAGTCCGTCAGATAATACCACCCTCAGCCGAAATCCATCACTTTCAACTGACCCCCTCCGACCTGAAAATTCTGGCTGAGGCCGATCTGCTGGTTTCCGTAGGAGAGGGACTGGAGCCCTGGCTGGTCAGACTGGAAAAATCTATCCTGCAGAAGAAAAATGCCAGGAACTTGAAATTTATAGATTATCTTCGCTCTTCGGGCTACTCCGCCCTGAGGCAGGATGACCCCCATGTCTGGCTGGATTTTCAGGCTGACCGGCTCCTGGTCAACCGGCTGGTGGAAGAGCTCTCCTCCCTGGACCCGGAAGGAGCAGGATACTATCGGGAGAGAGGACAGCGTCTGGCAGGCGAGATTTCAGCCCTGGACTTGCGCTTCCAGGAAGGACTCGCTCGCTGTTCGCATAAAGAAATAATAATCGCCGGGCATCAGGCCTTTGCTTATCTAACCTCTCGTTATGGGTTGACGGCGGTCAGTTTGAGCGGTCCTCAGCCGGAAGCCCAGCCGGGAGCCAGAAGGCTCCAGGAAATAATCAGATTTATAAAAGAGAAGAAAATTGAAGCGGTCTTTTTCGAAAGCTCGGAACCGCCTGCCTATGGCAGTACCATTGCCAGGGAGACAGGAGTCAGGCTCTTTAGCTTATCAGCCGGAGTCAATCTGACCGCAAAACAGCTCCAGGAAGGGAAAACCTTTCTGGAGTTGATGGCCGATAACCTGAAGATTATCAGGACGGCTCTGGGGTGTGAATAGTCATGAAAGACAGAGAAGAAATTGTCCGGGTGGAAGGAGTTAACTTTGCTTACGACGATGTCCCGGCCCTAATCGATATCAACCTATCTGTTTTCAGGGGAGATTTTCTTGCCGTTATCGGTCCGAACGGCTCGGGAAAGACCACCCTTCTTAAACTAATGGTCGGCTTGCTCAAACCTCAGCAGGGCCGGGTCTGGCTATTTCAGCAACCGCTGGAGACCTTCGACCAGTGGCACAGGATCGGCTACATCCAGCAGAAAGCCACCAGCTTTGACCCGATTTTTCCCATTGCCGTGGATGAAGTGATTGCGGCCAGCCTCAATTCGGTTTACCGCCCTAGAAAAGCGAGCCGCGGCCGGGTCAGAGAAAAGATTCTGGCCGCTCTCGAGATAGTTGGCCTGGAGAAAGAAGCCGGAAAATCGCTTAACAGCCTGTCCGGGGGGCAACAGCAAAGAGTCCTGATTGCCAGAGCCCTGGCCACTGAACCAGAAATTCTGTTGCTGGATGAGCCGACCACCGGAGTCGATTATCCCTCCCAGGAAAATTTTTATGACCTCCTGGGACAATTGAACAAACAGAAACACCTGACCATCATCCTGGTGACCCACGATTATGGCATAGTCAACAGGCATGTCAACCGGGTAGCCTGTCTGAACCAGAGACTCGTCTATCACGGGGAACATTCAGAATTCTGTCAGTCTGATAAATTCCGCGAACTGCTGCAGGGCGGCCATCATCTGATTTCCCACAGACACTGAACATGAGCGCAGATCTGATATTCAACAGCCTTTTCCTCCGGGCCCTGCTGGCCGGGTGCGGGCTGGCTCTGGCCTGTGGTCTGCTCGGCGTTTTTCTGGTGTTAAGAAGAGACGCCATGATCAGCCATGGTCTGTCGCACGTGGCTTTTGCCGGAGTGGCTCTGGGGCTGGCCCTGAACCTGATGCCGGTAATATTTTCAGTGGTCATCTGTCTTTCGGGTTCTCTTCTTATTTTGCGGCTAAAGGAGCAGGCCCGTCTCCCCGGTGACACGGCCATAGCTCTTCTGAGCAGTGCCGGTCTGGCCCTGGCTGTTTTCCTGATGTCAGTCAAAAAAGATTTTGGGGCAGAATTGATGTCATATCTTTTCGGAGATATTCTGGCCATCGGTCCTCTGGAGATTTATCTGTCCGTCGGGCTGGCAGCACTGGTATCGACCGGCATCTTGTTTAATCTACCCGGCCTGATTTTTATGACTTTTGACCGCGAAGCGGCCTCTGTCGCCGGTCTCGGTCTTAAGAAGCTTGACCGGTTGCTGGTAATGATGTCAGCATTAACCATAGTGCTGGGTTTGCGCATTGTTGGTCTGTTGCTGATAACCGGATTGACGGTTATCCCGGCCGCGTCTGCCCTCCAGCTGGCCAGAAATTTCCGTCAGACGTTATTTTATTCATCCCTCTTCAGCCTGCTGTCCATTCTGGGCGGCATCAGCCTGGCTTTTATTTTTGACCTCCCAGCTTCGGCGGCCATCATCTTTCTAGCCCTGGCAATCTTCGCCCTGAGTTATTTATTTAAAAGGCTACGCTGACCGGAGGCTGGACTCTTTTTCCGGGAAAATAGCTAACTGAGCCGGTCACCCCCCCCCTGATCGTCATAAATGCCCGGCAAATAATAACAGGGAGTAAGTTGTCAGATTTTAGATCATTCTCGGCCCAGAGCTTCAGTCATCAGTTTTTCCAGTTTTAGAGCCTTGTTTTCCAGTTTTTTCTTCAGCCGTTCAGCCGAGGACAGAGTCTTTTTCTTGAATTTTTCATCCTTTATGCCGGGAAGATTGATCCGCACATTGTAATAAGCTCCGAGTCCGCAGCTCCGCGCGGTCAGTCCGGCCACCCCGGCATCGCTGACTGAATTCTTGTTTCCCTGGCTGGCGGCCAGAGTGGCCAGTTCAATCAGCTCCACTGATTTTTCCAGCACCGAAAGCGGCACCAGGGTTGCGTCTTTGTTGGCATTTTCTATGGCTGCCTCTCTCTCTTTAACCTGCTCTTCGGTCGCCTTCGGCAGGCGGTAGGCATCCATAACCCGGTTGAAGGCCAGGGTATCCAGGTCCACAGCCTGAAGAAGTTCATCTTTTAATTTCTGGCCCTTCAAGGCCACCGATTTCATAAGGTCAAAGGCCTGCTCGTAGCCCTTTTTGCCGACGGTGAGGTTGGCCACCATGGCTGAGAGCGCAGCCGAGAGGCTTCCACAGAGAGCAGCCACGCTGCCGCCTCCCGGGGCGGGCGAGTCCATGGACAGTTCATCGGCAAATTCACTCAGCCTGAGCCGCAGCAGTGATTTCTCGTCGGGCGGGAACTGATACTCGATTATTTTTTTGGCCGGGTCAAAAGGCACGATGTCACTCAGCCCCAGGGACCTGACGGCTATCCTGACCAGCTCTTTTTCCGGCACCCCGGGGCTTTTGCCCTGTTTTCCCAGGTAATGGCGTCCGGCCATGAGAAGAGCTTCCAGAGGAATCAGGCCAACCAGTTCGCTGCCCGTAACTCTGACTCCCATTTTTTCGGCCAGACGGCAGGCTTCATCAAAAACAATATGCGGAGGGGTAATCTTGTAATTGGTAAAATTTATTGAGATCTGGGCGATTCCGTATTCGTCAATATACCAGCCTACGGCCTTGACCGCCTTAAACTTCCCGGGCACCTTGACTGGCTGTCCTTTCTTATCGTAGACGATGTTTCCCTTCTTGTCCCTTTTGGGGCGTCCGCTCTCCCTCAGATGGGTCGCTATTTCCTGGGCAATCTTTCTGTCCCTGGTATTCAGGTTTATGTTATAGGCAATCAGGAATTCCCGGGCCCCGATAACCGTAGCCCCGGAGCGGGGATTGAAGACTGCCGGGCCGTAATCAGGCTTCCAGGCCGGGTCCTTGAGTTTATCGGCCAGACCTTCATATTCTCCAGCCCGGATGCTGGCCAGGTTCCTTCTCTCAGGGCTGGTGGCTGCTTCTTCATACAGAAAAACTGGAATTCCCAGCTCATCTCCCACCCTCTGGCCGAGCTCGCGGGCCAGTCTGACACAGTCATCCATGGAAACACCGGAAACCGGAGCAAAAGGACAAACATCGGTGGCTCCAATCCTCGGATGGGCGCCCTTGTGCTGGCTCATATCGATCAGTTCAGCCGCCTTTCTGATGGCCTTAAACGCAGCCTCCTTGACGGCCTCGGGCGAACCGATAAAGGTAACCACAGTCCGATTGGTAGCTTCGCCCGGATCCACATCCAGAAGCTTAACTCCGGCAGTTGATTCTATTTCGCGAACAATGGCCTGAATCTTGGTCCGGTCCCGGCCCTCGCTGAAATTGGGAACCCACTCAACGATTTTCATACTTCAAGACTCCTTTCTGATACACACCCTGAAGTTGACCCTTACGGTTATAAACATCAATTTTGTCAAAATCTTTTAAGTAGTCAAGAGTCGTGGCCGCTTCGGCGGCGATAACCACCAGTGGCCTGGCGGAGAGATATTTTCTGGCTATCGTCTGGACATTATCAGCATTTACCTGCATTATGTTCTGAGCATATTTGCCCCAGAAATCGGAGGGCAGCTCAAAGAACTTCAGCAATCCGATTCTCTTGCTCAGAGCGTCCGGAGATTGAAGCTGAAGGGGAAGATTGCCCATCAGGTAAGTCTTGGCTCTCTCCAGTTCTTCCGGTTCTATTTTCTCTTCAGACAGGCTCCGCATCGTCTGATTGATTGCGCTCACCACTTCGCCTATGGCCGGAGGAGAGGTCTTGGCTCTTACCCAGTACAGACCATTTCCCCGGAAAAAGCTGAGTTCGCTGAAAGCATAAAAGGCCAGTCCCTTCAGTTCCCTCAGCTGGAGGAAGAGGCGGCTGCCCGTGGTTCCACCGAGCAGATGATTCAGGACCAGCAAGGAATGATAGTCAGGATTGGAAATGGGAATGGTCAGGTTGCCGGCGATGACCGCTACCTCTGGTCCCGGAACATCCAGAAAACACACCTGGTTGAAATCTCGGTTTTCAAGTTTCGGGACCTGCGGCCGATCCACAGGTCGCGGAACCCAGCGCCGGAAATGCTGGCTGGCCTGGCGCCTGGCTTCAGCCATTGAAATCTGGCCGTTAAAGATCAGCAATGAGTTGTTGGGACGGAGAAACCTCTGATGAAACTGGACCACTTCCCGGACAGAGATATTCTTGAGAGCTTCGGCCTCCAGAACACCCGGGTTATAGCCGGAGGTGGCAAATATTCTTTTCAGAAAGAAATCATAACCCGCATTTTCCGGGTCCCGGCTGCGGCGCAGGAGCTGGTAGTAAAGTTCCCGTTTCACCGCGGCCAGCTCCAGGGCCGGGAAAGACGGCTCGACAAAAAACAGACTGATCAAACCCAGGGCTGGCTCCAGATTTTCATCAAGAAAAGAAAAGGAAAAAATAGTGTAGTCAGCCTGAACTTCAATCGAATATTCGATACCCAGCAAGGCCAGCCGGTCCTCAACTTCGGCCGGACTGAGTGTGGCCGTACCGCGCAGCATCAGACGGGCGGTAGTTGTGGCCAGACCGGGCAATTCAACCGGAGAATCGCTCTCGCCGGTCTGAATCATCACCTGCAGGTTAAACAGACGGTTATTGCTGCGAGTAATCAGCAGTAGCCTCAACCCATTTCCTATATCTCCCGCTTCAACCGGTGCCAGAACCAGAGAAGGCAGGGGGTCGGGATAGGGGGGAATACGCCTGAATTTTTCCTGAGATTCCAGCGGCGGGAGGAAAAGACAAAAAACTGCAAGCGCCGTGAACCACCGCCGCCAGAAAATATATGAACGATTCTTCATATTTTAATACCTGGGCATAATGGTCAGAAAACAGAATTTCTCCTCTCTGATCTGCCGCCTGGCCAGAGCCAGGATGGCATAGGGAGTGATTTTCTCCAGGCGATTGAGCTCACCGGAAATATCGGGCACCCGGTTTTCTTTCAGGTACAGGTCGGCCAGAGCCAGAGCCCTGGACAGGTTGTTTCCGGTCATCTGATTCAGATAATTATATTTATAGTTGTTTTTGGCCTTGAGAAATTCCCTTTCAGAGACCATCTCCGTTTTCAGGCGGTTGAGTTCATCGGCCAGAACTTTCTTGGCCCTCTCCACCATAACCCGAGTGTTAGCCAGAAGAAAAATTTTCAGAGATTGAAACTGTCCCCTTTCTTCCAGACCTCCGTTCAGGAAGATGGCCAGGCGTTCTTTCTTAACCAGCCGGTTGACAAGGCGGCTGGTGCCACCCTGAATCAAGACCTGTTCCATGAGTCTGAGGACCATGAGGTCCTCTGGCCGCTGGTTATCGAGTCTTACCCCGAACTGCAGGGCCGGAGAGCCGACCAGCGGGTCAATCATCACCTGGTCGCGAGCCGAGAGGGCTGGAATGAAGTCAGGCTGGGGGTAGGGCTCCGGTTCCTCACCCCTGGGTATGGTTTCAAAATAGCGGCTGATCAGCTCCCGGGCCCTGGCCAGTTTCAGGTCACCGCTCAGGCAGAGAACGGCATTATTGGGAATATAATATTTCCGGTAAAACCGGAGAACGTCCTCCAGACTAATGTTCCTGATGGATTCAACCGACCCGGTCAGCGAATGCCCGTAGCGGAAATCCGGATACAGAATCTGGTCAATCAGGAAAAAATAGCGGCTGAAGGGTTCCTGAAGAGAGCGCTGGTTCTCGTTGCGAATCAGATTTTCTTTTTCCCTGGCCAGAATGGCTTCGGTCAGGCGCAAAAAATGCAGGCGATCGGCCTCCAGCCAGAGGACCAGCCCCAGCTGGTTTGAAGGGACTGTTTCGTAAAAAAACGTTTTATCGAAGGTGGTGGCGGCGTTCAATTCACCCCCGATATTCTGAACATAGTTGAGGTGCTGCAGGGGCCCGACATTTTCTGACCCCTGAAACATGAGATTCTGCATCAGATAGGCCAGCCCATCCCTGCCCTCGGGGTCATTGACCGAGCCGACGCGGTAAGCAATCACGGCCGAGACCACCGGTAGAGAAGAGTCTTCTACCACAATGACCGTTAGACCGTTTTTCAGGCGAAAGCTAACCGGATTAATATTCTGGGAGCCGGGCTGAGCCGGATGGAGGCCGGTTGCCAGGCTCAGAATAACAGACAGCACCATGCCGGCCAGTCTTGCCGGTTTCAACTTTCTTCCTATCCTTTTTTCCATCAGACTCCGGAAACAATCAGCCTATAAATATCACAAATGCCTCAAAAGTTAAACCAGCCAGGTTGAAATAAGGACTGCTTTGTGTTAAAAATGGCTATCAATAAACGGGCCGCATCAAGGTCGAGGAAACTGACCGATGGCCAGGAACAGAAATAACTTCTTAATCTCAGAAACTGTAACCGCGGGCTTCAAAGATAGAGCCGCCGGTCAGATTTTTGGAAGCGTTGAAAACGCCGGGACGACAGGGACTTCAGGGATTAAGAGCGAAAAACTAAAAAGGATATAAATTTATAACCCGAGATAATTCTGGAGTGAGGGAAAACATGGAATTTGAAGTCAGGAATTTAAGACTGGCAGAAGACGGCCGGCGTCGCATAGAATGGGCGGCCCGGTCGATGCCGGTCCTTAACAAAATCAGAGAAAAATGGCAGAAAGAAAAGCCGCTGGCCGGTCTGCGGCTGGCCGCCTGCCTGCACGTCACTTCTGAAACCGCCAACCTGATGCTGACCCTGAAAGCGGGGGGAGCCGAAATCCGGCTGGCTGCCTCCAATCCTCTCAGCACTCAGGATGAGGTGGCCGCTGCCCTGGTTAAATTCGAAAAAATCCCCGTCTTCGCCATCAAGGGAGAGGACGAGAAGAGCTATTACCGACACCTGGAAAAGGCTCTGGCCCACCGGCCTCAGGTCACCATGGATGACGGAGCCGACCTGGTTTCCACCCTGCATCAGAAAAAAGCCGCCATGCTGCCGGAAATAATAGGGGGGACGGAAGAAACAACCACCGGGGTGATCAGGTTGCGCAGCATGGCTGACAATGGTGTCCTTGGCTATCCGATTATCGCCGTCAATGATGCCCTCACCAAGCATTTGTTTGACAATCGTTACGGAACCGGCCAGAGCACCATCGATGGCCTTCTGCGCTGCACCAATAT
>CAZDZU010000072.1:0-7767 GCA_964509995.1 uncultured Eubacteriales bacterium
CATAAAGCTTTGCGGGAGAGATGGTCAGTTTATCCAGGAATACATGGTCTCCGATATTCATAAGAAGGGGTATGACCACCACCTGGTTCTGTTCCAGAGTCTCCACCGGCAGGTCGCAGGAAGAATCAACTACCAGGGCGATTCGATGTCTGCGTTTAAGGGCTATGTCAGCCTGTAGCTTCATGTCTTCCGCTTTGGGCTGAGCTATCGTCCCCAGGTCTTTCAGGGCAAAGAACAGCTCCTGAGGATGATTGGTATGGACGTGGAAACGGGCTCTGGTCTCAGAACCGCCAACTATGGCTGAATTGCCGGCTCCGACCACCACTTCTTTGATCTTTTTCAGGTCAAGATTCTCTCCGGTCAGCATGGCTTCGGTGCAGTAGCGGAAGGGAATATCCCCCTTAATTTTATGTGGAGCTTCCTGGAATTCGACTTCCAGCAATTCCCGGTCGAGCACATTTTTAAGACTGCCCTGATGTATGAAATGGACCACACCTTCTATAAAATCGACAAAGCCCTTGGCTCCGGCATCTACCACCCCGGCTTTTTTCAGAACAGTTAGCTTCTTCGGGGTGTCATGCAAGACCTGCCTGGCTTTTTCTAGAGAATGATGCAGTAGCTCGTGGTAATCGGAGAAGCGGTGCCGGTTCTGATAAACTTCCTCGGCCCATTCCCGGATCAGAGTCAGCATGGTGCCTTCCTGGGGATGGGCGATGGAGTTGTAGGCATAGCGGACGGCGTTTCTGACTGATTCTCCGAAGCGGGCGGTGGAAATCTTGATTTCGTTCCCGAGTTCCTTGCTCAGTCCATAAATATACTGGGCGAAAATCAAACCGGAATTTCCGCGGGCTCCGGTCAGAGCAGCGTCAGCTATCGAACGAAGGGAATCTCTGACCGAGCGGGAAGGTCGGGCTTGTTCGGCGATGGCTTTCATGGTGGAAGCCAGATTGGTTCCCGTGTCGCCATCGGGAACCGGAAAGACATTGATCCGGTTCAGGTAAGCAAAATCTTTGATAATGGCCTTTCCGCCAGCCAGGAAGGCAAAATAAAGCCTCCGTCCATCCAGGTATTTTATTTTCATTTACGGTGTTGTCCTCTGCTAATCATAAAATAAACAAACTTGCAACCGTATTTTACCAGATTCCTGACCTTTTTACCAATAAAAATGGTAGGAAGCAGAGAAGGGACGGGTTGGACTCGGCCGGCTCTGCTTTGTTCCTCATAAAATTATCCGCCAGACTTCCTGGTCTCAACCTCCAGAGTCCAGGCGAAGATGCCGCGGCAGATAGAACATCGACAAGTGGGTCTGGCCATCATAAAAGCGCAGGGTGCCTTTTATCCGTTCTCTTATCAGCCGGTCAATTTGTTCTGCCGGCAGGAGCGGGTCGAGGTGGTTTTTAACCGCCAGCAGGAATCCCCAGGTGCTGTCAAATGAAGGAATGTAAGTCTGATAGGAATGGCAGTGGTTAAAGGCTGCCGACAGGTTTTTCTTGATGAAAAAGTGGTGGCCTTCCTGCCCGGGTCTGGTGGTTTCGCTCTGGGTCACCAAGAGGCCGTCTGCCGTCAGCCGGTCAGAAGCTATCCGGTAGAAATCAGTTGAATAAAGCCGGCAGGCTGGTGTCTCTGGATAGGGTTCGGGCAGGTCCATTATGATGACATCGAACAATTCTTCTGTTTGTTCGATAAAATCCCATCCATCCTGGATGACCAGCTGAAAATGAGGGTGATTGAGAGCTCCATGATGCCATTCCTGAAGGTATTTGCGGGAAAAGTCTATCATCTCAGAATCTATGTCTACTCCGGTTATTTTCAGGTTGTCGTATTTAAGAAGTTCGCGGATGGTGGCTCCTTCTCCCACTCCCAGGACCAGAACCTTGCGCGGGTGCGGATGTAGCAGGAGAGGAGGATGCACCAGAGCTTCATGATAGATGAATTCGTCCTTTTCGGCCGACTGAATCTTCCCATCGATTAGCAGAACTCTGCCCAGGCTTTCTATTTCAATGATCTGGATTCGTTGAACCCTCGATTGATAATCCACCAGAATTTTTCTTACACCAAAACAATGAAGCTGGTCGGGACCAGTCCGGTCAATGTACCATTGAGAAAAGTCTTTCTGTTCCATGCCGGCCTCCTTACCTTGAGCAACAGAAAAATGCCTATTAAAGAAGGAAGCTCGCCCTGACGGCTGACAGCCGTCACCTTATCCATTAAAATTATACGGAAAATTTTTAGCTGTGACTATGCGTTCTCTCCCCGGGGAAAATAAGAACGCTTCCGAGGCTGCCAATCTGGCGGTTAGAGATCTGTTCTTTTTTTCAAGTAGATTTCCTGCCAGCAGAACGGGGCAAAGTGGTAATACTCATCGGGGAGGCCATACCCTCCGGGTAGAGACGCCTCTGGCACCGGTTTCTAAGGCCTACCGTTTCAGCTCTTAGAAACCAATCAGTCCAATCCTGACGATAACCGGCCTGGTATTCAGCGGACGATACGGTAGATTTCCCGCCAGGACTTTATTTTTAACAAGGCACCAACCGGCTGTTCCAGTTTTTCTATGGTGGAGTCATATTCTTGAATATAAACATCCTGCTTGTAGGTTCCACCTGCCCGCTGCCTTTCGCCCACAGTTACGGCCGTTCGGGCCTTACTGGCGAGAGCGAGATAATCAATCGCCTGGCCCTGGGCATTTTTCAGGGCGCTACCGCCAGTGGGAATACCGAGGACAGCCTGAATAAACCGGGCATAGAGCCGCCCGGCTTCACCGCCAAGGTTCTGACAGGGGTCAGCCGCTTCAATGCTCCCCTTCAACGTGCTGAAATAGACGATATAGTTGGCCAATACCGGGTCGGCCCAGACTTTTTCTCCGGCTGACAGTTCACCCACTCTTTTGCTGTTGTCCAGACCGGTCTCGGCGGCGTTCCCCATGTACCATTCCAGGGTGGCTGTATTCCGGCCTTCATCAATTAGAGCCACAAAGGAGTAATAGCGGTCAGCCGGTGCCTGTTCATGTCCGCCGGTGCCTATGTAAATCCGCGGATAATTCTGATTGGTGGTTGAGAAGCCCTTCCAGACAGCCGGTTTGGTGATGATGGGATAACAGCAACGATCGCTATATATCGCCCGCAGGCTCCAGTTGCCGGCATTTCCAGAAGTAGCATCCAGACGCCACAGGCGGCCATCAAGGTCGCCTATATAAACATAATCAACTGTCCCGTTATTGTCCAGGTCAACCCCGTTGGGGGAGCCGGGCAGGGCCACATAAATGTTTGGAAATGGATTTCCCGAGTTTCTTCTTCTTGAAGAATCTATGTCTCTTATAGTGTATGACCAGATCACTTCGCAATCTTCAATTCTGATGGCGGCAAAGGTGTTGCCGATGCGAGCTTGATAGTTGGCATCCGCTGGGTGAACATAGCCTGAACCGACAAAAGCAACCCAGATGGGATTGCCCGAATCTATTACTTTAGCAATGTAGGGAACAGACCAGGTCTGGCCGTTGGTCATGGCATAATTCCTGCGCTGTATCCTCACTCTTTCCCCAGCAAATTCCCACATCGGTACCGGGTTTTCTGGATCAGTGACATCTAAGGCAAAATAATAGTAATAATTGTTATTGCGGATGTTTGAGAAACCGTCCGGCCTTTGCCCGTTTCCTTCGCCCTGGCCGCAGATGAGAAGCGTCCGCCACTGGCCCCGTTGATATAGACATCGGAAACTGCTGGAGAACCGTCTACGTAAGCTTTTCTGGAAAAAAACCTGAGGCCGCTGGCCTGGTCCACCGGCCACATCTCTTTCAGCCTGGAAAGCTGATTGTAGGGGATATAGGCCCAGAGTTCTTCGCCAGTGTTGACATCAAAACAATGGAGCATGCCGTCGTTGGCTCCGACATAGGCCACTTTTCTTCTGTTGCGATTGGCTTCCTTGAAATCACCATATCCATCGCCCATCAGCCTTGGGTCTTCAGAAGGCGGTCCGACCACTGCTGGTGTCGAGTGGTTTATGTCCCCGAGCCTCCAGTAACGCCCGTGGCCACGGACAAATAAAATCAGGGCTTCCGGATTATTCTGATAATCCCCAAGAATCGGCCGCAGGGTATCCACGTTGGCCAGGTTAAACTCAACTCTCTGCAGGGTGCCCACCGGAGGCAGGCTGGTATTGGTATTGATGGCCGTGTAAATAGTCCGGGTTCTGGGGTCCCGGTCCATCAGGAGTTCCCCAGCATCCCACAGGAGCTCCACACCTTCAGCAATCCAGCGCCCGGTGTCGGAGCCCAGGTCCGAGGTGCTGACAGTTCTCAGGTTGGAATAGGTATTTTGAACAGCTGTCATGCCTGTAACGTCATAAGCTCGCAGATGGCCTTCCCAGCCTGGGTAGATGAAAGAAGCGGCAATGATCATTTTCCGGTTCTGACCGCTGCGGTCGATGACCGAGGTGGCCACCGAAGAACGGGAATATTCTCTTCGTCCGACGAAAGTGTATTCTATGGTCAGCTGCCTGATCAGCGGGGTGTCGAAAGAAGCTCCCGTGTATTCAGCCATGGAGTCTTCCGGAGCCGTCAGGATGGCTTTCCACCTCAGGTCAGCTCCGAAATTATTGAAAGTATGCCAGCCGGAGTCAGACCAGGGGCGGATATTAGCTCCCTCAAAAGTCTGATAGGGCTCCCAGTGAAGGCCGCCGTCGTTGGATAGAAAGAATTGTACCTTTAATCCAGTTGAAGAACCGCGAACACCCTGATTCAGGTTGATGATTCTGACCTTGGTTATGGCATACTGCCTGGGGTCGAGCAGACCGGCGACCACATTGGTGGAGATAGCCTCTCCATAAAGGGCATAAACATCAGCCAGCTTGTTAATGATCAGGTAATAATCGCCAGAATGGTTGGCATCAGCCACAATCAGGTCCATATCCTCATCATTGTCGTAGTCCAGCAGGGTGCAGATATCAACGTCATAGTATGGGGGAATAATCGGTTGACAGTTGTTGAGGCACATGAAATTCCAGGTAACTTCCTGATAGGTTATGATTTCTCCCGTGTCGGGGTCGGTTACAGAGACATCCTGTAAGCCAGTATTCTTGAATATCCAGATGTGGGCCTGGTTGCCGGCATTCCAGGCGTCCGTGGCTCCGAAGATATCAGGCCGGCCGTCTTTCTTAAAATCGGTCACGGCCAGAGCCACCGTTCCAGTAGCCGAAGGGTTGGGGATGGGGATTTCGCTCCTGGTGAATTTGCCCGTTCCGTCATTCTGATAATAGACCAGGTATGGCCAGGCGTTGACTGAGCCAGCCACTATGTCTATATCTCCATCAAGGTCAAAATCTCCGGCCGCTACGGCTGAAGTTCCGCGGTCGGTATAGCCGCCCGGAGTGGGAGCATGATAGCCTGTTCTCTGGTCGTAATTCAGTTCAGAGATATCCCATTCGGCCAGATCAGACCAGCGGAAAGGCCCGGGGTTTCTCAGCAGGAAAATCTTATCCTGACTGGCTATCAGCACATCCATATCGCCATCTTTGTCGATATCTACAGTACACAGATGGTTGGCAGCCCAGTTGCAATAGATACCCGCAGCCATAAACCTGGCGGTGAAGTTCAGGTTTCTGGAATCGGTCCGCGGGTAAAAAACCGGGTTATCCACCGTTCCCTGGTTTATGTACATACAGGCCACAAAATCAGTGTAGGAGAAGCTGTCGTTTCTGTTCTTATAAAAGAAGAAATCCAGTAAACCATCTCCGTTATAGTCCCCGGCTGTAATTGAAGCTGGACCAACTATTAGTCCGGTGTCAAAAATCCTGGAATTATCAACCTGAAAGACAATGCCGTCATCGTCAATTTCATCCCCGTTTCCGTCATAATAATTGTTCCAGACCATCTTCAGTTCATAGGTGTTGTAATCAAGACCGACCATGTCTGGTTTACCGTCCCCGTTAAAATCTCCTGCCGCCACCACATATATTCTGGCTCCCATACCCGCAGGCTGGGTAACTTCAAAATTGCCACCAAGATAATTCAGATGAACGGGTCCTGGAGGCCAGTTGGCCACGGAGCTATTGGCTTTGTCCTTAAAATCATCAGTATCAAAATTTTCGGTAAAGGAATTAGTATATTCCACACAGACTGCCTGTTGCTGGCCGACAAATTTAAGCACCAGCAGGGCTGAACTGATCATAATTATTCCAAGGGTGATAAAAACTCTTTTTCTCATGGCTCGCTTCCTTTCCCGCCCTCCGGCGTCTTATGTTTTATAGAAAACATGATTAATCTCATTGACCTGTTCTGCCTTATAATTCTGGCATTTCTATTTCTATCTCCAGACGGCAGGTGGCCAGAATCCTGTCAGTTATATTAGGACCTGACCTGACCACGCCGATACAGACCATAAGAAAATCGCTGGGGTCGGTGGTATTAAAGCCGGCTTCGTCATCAATCAGAAAGACTGTATAGCGATATCTGAGGTCCAGGTTACCGCTGCGGTCATAGACAAAGGGTTCTTCAAAGAAGACTACCTGGAGCGGGTTATCGGCCTGACCGTTCCGGTCCTGATCCAGCAGCCCCAGAATTTGTTCATCCGTTAAACGACGGAAGTAATTCGGGTTGGGTGTGGCCAGGTTCATGTTTTCGAAAGGAATGTCTATTCCTGAAGGACTGGTCAGGTATCGATCTCCAAAACTACCCCAGGTTCCTGCCGACAGGCTGTCCTCGATGGTCATCCTGGCCGCGTCAAACCCGGCCTCGGCCGCGTTGAAAGCTTCTTCCTGGTAGCGCATGGTGGCTGAGACCTTGGGACCGGAACTGGTCACGGTCAGCACGGCTACTCCAACCGTCAGCATGAAAGCCAGCACCAGAATCACGGCAATCAAACCCGAACCGGCAGGTTGTTTTTTCTTAACCATCTTATTCTTATTTTCCATCCCTGACGCTCCCATCACTTTTTTGGGTCCCGTTATCTTTTCTCATCTCTGTCCCTGATTGTAGAGATTAAGGTTCAGGTTCCTGACGTTGGCAGTGGTTTCTAATACAAACCGGCGGTGGTAATCGTCGGTAGTGCTGCCAGTTGAGTCGGAAACTGAAGGCCTCCTGTAGTTGTGGATATTGGCCGGAACCTTGCCCGAAACCGACACGAAGCGATTGGGTGTCCGGCCAACGATGATCACCCTGACCTGGCGGATGCGGGCTATTTGGTCATCGGTCCAGGTGGTATTCCAGGGCTGGAAGCCATCAAGAATTCCATCATCATTCAGGTCACCATTGTATTCAAATTGCAGGTCTTCAATATTCTGAGCCAGAGGGAGATGGAGGCCGTTGTTGGTGGCATACAGAATTCCGGGTTCTCCCACATAGCCATTTTGACCGGCAGTTAAGCCGGGAAAGAGAACAGAGCCGTAATTGCCGGTAGTGTCCAGCCAGAATTCTTTAACATTGACAAACATGATTAAGCCATCGTCAAAATCGTCAGATTGACAATTGGAAGTGGCCATCAGGCCTCGAGGCGGGTCTATGCCCGGTGCCAGCCCCGGCGACATGTTGAATTTCTCGTTAGTGCCACCCTCACTCCAGGTGATGTGGGTTAATTGCCGGACTTCCCCTTCCCGGCAGGGTGATTGGGGATTGGGCAGGATCAGAACTATTTTATTAACATAAAACTCAGCGGGATAAGGGAAGGTCTCAAAACTTCCGTCATAGACAGAAACGGTGACTGAGCTCCCCTGGTATTGCTGTATTCTGAGATTAAGGGGGTCATCCATATTGCCCAGGACAATAAGACGGTCGGGTCG
>CAZDZU010000072.1:7777-8025 GCA_964509995.1 uncultured Eubacteriales bacterium
GAACCCTGGTCTTCGTTGTTATAACCTTCCAGGGCATACATGCCGAAAACATCCGGCAATCCTGAGCCGGCCATCCTCAGGTCGCGGGCCATCAGGAACATGGCTGAGCGCACATCATGTTGCAATTCGGCATACTGTTGCTGGTCAACAGAGATCTGGTTACTCCGGGAGTAAAGGGTCAGGGCGCCCACCACGGTCGTAGGCAGATACATGGTATCCAGGCAGGGGAAAGAGTTTTTGATAGAGGT
>CAZDZU010000073.1:0-7973 GCA_964509995.1 uncultured Eubacteriales bacterium
TTTCTCTGCGACCCGAAGCTTTTGCAATCCTGCCGGCGGCCATCAGGCTTTTTCTTCCTGTTCTCTTATAATTTCCAACACTTTCCCGGCATCTTCAGCGGCCAGAAGCCTTGACTTCAGTTCGGGAGACTTTTTAACCAGCTGGGCGATCAGGGCCAGAATCTGAAGGTTCAAACTGGGGTCGTCGGGGGAAGTGATCAGAAGGAAAAAGACCTTGACCGGCTGACCGTCAGGAGCTTCAAAATTGACACCCTGCCTGGTGATGCCAACCATCAGGATGGGGTTCTTGATTCCCTTTGCCTTGCAGTGGGGAATGGCAATGCCCTCACCCAGGGCCGTGCTGCCAAGCGCCTCCCTCTGCAACAGCTTTTCTATTATTTCTTTTTCATGGTTGATAAGTTTCTGTTTTTTAAGATGGGTGGCCATTTCGGTCAGGGCTTCCTCTTTTTTCTGGGCCTTCATCTCCAGCAGAATATTTTTTTCCTTGATGATGTTCGACAGCCTCACTGACTTCTACTCCTTTGTTCCGCCTTCTTTATCCAGCAGTTCGTTATTATATTATCCTTCGGGGTCAACCAGGGCAATTTTGCCATCTTTTTTCCGGAAGACAGCTGCCCAGCTCTCACTGCCCTCTTTCCGGAACAGGAAGATTTCTTTCTTCCCCTCTTCCAGCTGCAGCAGGGCTTCCTGGATGCTGATCGGCTTGTCAGAGAAATAGGGAAGGCGCAGAAGGCGCGGAGCCGGTTCAACCATCTCCAGGCCGGCCAGAGATTCTTCCCGGCCGCCCGCCCGACGCCTTTTCTGAATCAATTTTCTTCTTTCCTTGACTATTTTCTTCTCCAGACTGTCAAAAACCTGATTCAGGGAATTAAAGACATCATTGGTTTCCTCGGAAATGACGAAATCTTCACCCCGCCGCTTGACCTGCAGGTCCACTCTTTTCCGGCTGCGCTGCTCGCTAAGAATAATATCTATCTGTATAACATCCCTTAATATCTTTTCCATTCTGGCCAGCCTCTGCTGGCAGTAATCTTTGATTTCTTCTGTCAGCTCGGTGCGCCGGGCAGTAAAATTAACAATCATGTTACTTCCTCCATCATAAATTTCTTTTTCCTGATATGAGAAGGCGGGATATCCAGCTGACCACGGTACTTGGCCACGGTCCTCCTGGCAATCTGTATGTTCTCTCTCGATAATATATCAACAATTTCGTCGTCGCTCAAGGGGCTGTTACGATCCTCGTTCTTCACCAGTTTTCTTATCCTTTCTTTAATCCGGAGCGAGGAAACTTCCTCTCCATAGGTCCCGATCAGCGATTTGTGGAAAAAGAATTTCAGAGGATACAGCCCGAGGGGGGTCATCATGTATTTATTGGCCACCACCCGCCCGATGGTTGACTCGTGCAGCCCGAGTTCCCGGGCTACTTCCAGCAGAGTCATCGGCTTGATACGGTCCAGCCCCTGCTCCAGAAAATCCTTCTGCCGGTCGACTATGTATCTGGCCACCCGGTAAATCGTCCGGTTTCTCTGGTCCAGGCTGCGGAGAAACCACATGGCCCTTTTCATTTTATCTTTCAGAAAGCGGGTGGTTTCCCGGTCTTCTTTCAGACCGGCTTCGATCAGCTGCCGGTAATACTGGTTGAGACGCAGACGGGGCAACCCTTCCTCGTTCAGATAGACCTTCCATTCCCCGTCTTCTTTAACCACATAGATGTCGGGGACGACGGACAGGTCGCGGTCCTGGCTGTACTTTTGTCCCGGGGTCGGGTCCAGGTCCTTGATCAGGTCGAGGTGAAGCTTCAGCTCAGGCAGACTGAGGTTTAGCAATCTGGCCAGTTCCTGGTGGTCTGACCTCTGCAGATATGGAAGATAATCGCTGATAATTTTTCTGGCCACCTCATCCTGCAGGTTGAGTGAATCCATCTGGGCCAGCAGAGCCTCGCTCAGAACCAGACTGCCGCAGCCCGGGGGGTCGAACATCTTTATCTTTTCCCGGACCGATTCCACCTTTTCCAGCGGTTTCTGCAGGCGGTCAGCAATTTCTTCCGGACTCATGGTCAGGTAGCCAGCGTCGTTCAGGTTGCCAATTATATATTCCGCTATCGCCAGCTCATCCTCTTCAAAAAAAGTCAGGCTGGCCTGCCAGCTCAGATGATCCCAGAGCGACGGCCTCCGGGACACCAGGTTTTCAAAAGGCACCCTTTCCTGTTCCCCAGGCCCGGAATAGGGAATCTCCTGGTCAAAATAATCCTGGAAACCGGCGGCAAAGATGATTTCATCAAACTCGTCTGGAGCACTCTCGGCCGGCCCCAGTTCCTCGGCTTTTATCTCTTCTTCGACGGGAACGGAAGCAGCCGCTTCCTGCGAAGCTTCTTCCTCGTTTTCGAGCAAGGGGTTTTCTTCCAGCTCCTGGTTGATAACCTCCTGCAGTTCCAGATTGGTCAGCTGGAGCAGACGGATGGCCTGCTGCAGAGCCGGAGCCATCACCAGCTTCTGCACCTGTTTCTGGTCAAGTTTCTGCTTCATCATGGCTACATAAATTATAGACGGAAATCGGGGCCGAGGTATATCTCGCGAACTTCTTTTTTCTCCAGGACCTCCTCTGGCCTTCCTTCGGAAATAATTTTACCACCATTCATTATGTAAATTCTATCAAGGACGCTCAAAGCCTCCCGGAGACGATGGTCGGTCAGAAGTATTCCTATACCCCTCTCCCCGAGTTTGCGAATAATTGTCTGCAGGTCAGCCACGGCCAGGGGGTCGAGCTCAGTGAACGGCTCATCCAGCAACAGGAAAAGCGGTCGGCGAGCCATGGCCCTGGCGATTTCCAGCTTGCGGCGTTCTCCCCCCGACAGGCGGTCGGCCCGGCTCCCGGCCAGTGAAACCAGCCCGAAATCTTCCAGAAGGCTGGCCACCTTTTCTTTAAGGCTTTCTGACGACCCGGCTTCTTTCTGGTGCTGAAGCACCAGCCTCAGGTTTTCTTCGACGCTCAGTCCGCGGAAAACCGAGGGCTCCTGGGGCAGAAAACCGAGCCCTTTTCTGGCCCTGAGATAGGCGGGAAGACCGGTCAGCTCTTCCCCGTCCAGCCACACCTGGCCACTGTCGGCCTCGACCAGACCGATGATCATGGAAAAAGCGGTGGTTTTGCCTGCCCCGTTGGGGCCAAGAAGTCCTACGGTTTCCCCCGACCCGACTTCAAGGCTGAGATTATCTACGACCGTACGCTGACCATACCGCTTGCTCAGATTGACGGCTTTCAGGAATCTCATTTTCCCCTGACAAGGATGGTCAACGACCTCTCTCTTTTCTGGTTATCAAGGCGGATTCTATCATCGGCCATATACAAAGTCAATTTATCGGCTTCCAGCCTTTCCCCGCCCTCGGTCAGGAGCCGCGGAGCACCGGTCAGAGTAAGTCTTTCGTGCGAAAACTCCAGGTCGGCCTGCCTCCCTGAGGCCCTGTACCCCTTCCAGGAGAAAGCAACTCGTCCCCGGGCTTCGCACTCTGAAACCCGCCCCTGACCCCCGGAGGAAAAATCAAGAATTAGTTCATCGGCCACCAGTCTTAAATGGCCAAAACTGAGCTCAACCGCTCCGCCGAGAACTGCCCGGTTCTCCTCAGGTTGAAGACTGGCCCGGTCGGCCGCCAGTTCCAGCTTCTCCCTGCGACCGTCAGCCCGTTCCATCATCCAGCTGGCTTTCTTAAGCTTTTCCAGAAAAACCCTACCGCTTTGCCCCTCCAGGCTGGCTCTTTCTGCCTGGCAGAATTCTTCATCCTGCCAGATTCTGACCCGGCCGTTCAGGTCAAATAAGCCCGTCCGGCCGGCCAGCAGCCCACCCGAAACGTAAATGGATTTGCCCCCGTCAAATAAAAGGGGCGCCAGTTCAAAAAACCCGGGGAGAATTTCGAGGTTAAACACCGGGGCTGACCACAGTCGTTCCTTCAGACTGAATTCAAGACGTTCCGAGTTCAAGGAGAAATGCTGGTGGCTGACTTCAGCCTGGCCGCTCATCCGCAGGAGGCAGGAATTGAGGTCATAATCTGCCTTCCGGCCAGCCAGCCGGAACTCTTCTCCGGCTGAGTCCTTCAGTTCTGAAACAAAATGACCGGCTTTTAAGCTGCGGGGTGCCCGACCTTCTTCCAGCAAAAGCTCCAGCTCTTCTCCCCGCCCCTTCATCTGCCACATATTTCCAGAAGCCTCCAACCCAAAAACCCCGGCTGCTCTAAGGACAGGAATCTCCCCGCCGGCCTGAAGCGACATCGCCTCTGAGGAGAGGGAAATTTGATCGAACTCAGACTCCCCTGCCCGGAATTCTAACCTGGCCTGGGCCCTGTTTTCCAGATTGACCGAATCCAGGGCAGAGCCGTTGTCCTGCAGACGAAGGCGAGCACTGCCTGAGGCCAGGGACATCTTCCCGGCTGTCAGCCTGAAATCGTTGACCAAAAAGTTCAGGCCGTCCGGCTGGATGATAAGATGGCGGCAGGAGAGAAAGAGGGTCTCCCGGCTCAGCTTGATTTCTCCGGCCACATCGTCTGATAATTCAACCCTGCCCTCAGCGCCAGAATAAACCATGGCCCCGGCACTCAGGCTCAATCCGTCACGCTCAAGCCTCGCCGATCCTGTCCTGACTGCTTTATCTTTCAGGTCATATTCAAAATCCCTGGCCCTAACCCTCAAGCTGCCGGCCACCAGGCTGACCTCTCCCCCGCCCCTGGCCAGTTTCTTCTCCGGGTCGAGCACCACCCGCTCTGCCCGAACCCTTATCCTGCCAGCGGATTCCAGGTCGGAAATTTCCACCTTGCCCTCGAGATACTGTCTGCTGTCTTTATCAATTGAAAAATGGTCGGCTTTCAGGCTGAGCTTCATCTTCTCGCCGGCAAAATCCAGCGCCTGAAATTTTTCATGATAGGTCAGTTCAGGAGAATGGATTTCGCTGACTTCACCCGGCTGAAGCTTCCTGCTCCTCAGGCTGTAGATTAAAGAGCCGGCAATGAGGACAACCAGAAGACTAAGGAGAAAAATAGCCGCTTTTCTCAGGACCGGGGCCAGCCCTCTATGTTTAATTCTCACTGGCATCAGGCCCGATGAGCCCGGAGGTCTTCCAGGACCAGGGTGATCTGTCTTTTCCCCCGGTAATCAGAAAATTGCAGGGAGTACGCCAGGTCCAGGCAGCTTCCCCGGCTAAGTTCCGGCCATAATCTGGCCTTTCCCCAGCCGATAATCTCAAACACCCGGCCCGATTGCCGGGCCCAGAATTTGAGATGCCGGTTCTGAATGACAGCTGGCTCGCCGAGAACATCAACCTCTTCAGCCATGAAGACCGGTCGTGGGTTGCCAACTCCAAAGGGAAAAAGCCTTGAATAGAATTCCAGAAAAGAAGGGCTGAGGGAGGTAAAATTCAACCGACAATCAATCTGCAATTTTCTTTCCAGGAGTCCGTCGGTAATCCTGGCCCGGGCCAGGCTGTTTATCCTCTCCTTAAAATCAGGCAACTTTTCATAACTTAGGGTGCAGCCCACAGCCTGTTTATGGCCGCCAAAATTCTGGCAGAGGTCAGCGCATTCGTTTACCAGGTCGATTAAAGACAGCTCCGGCACGCTCCGTCCGGAACCGCAGGCCTGACCGTTTTCATAGGCAAAAAGAATTACCGGACGATAGAAAATTTCCTTCACCCGCGAGGCGACGATGCCGATGACCCCGCGGTGCCAGTTTTCGCTGCCCAGGACCAGAAGCCGGTATTTCTGATGAAGCTGACGGGCTTCAATTTTTTCCACCGCTTCCTTCAGGATTTTCTCCTCGATCTTCTGCCGGGCTGAGTTCAGTTCGTTCAGTTTTTTCACCAGCGAATTGCACTCTTCGAGCGATTCGCTGAAAAAAAGCTGCAGGGCAATATCGGTCATTCCCAGCCTTCCGGCGGCATTGATCCGCGGCCCGAGGCGGAAACCAAGGTCGACTTCATTGAGCTTCCGGTGGTTGAGTCCGGAACCGTCGAGCAGACTCCGGAGCCCTGGAGTCCGGGCTTCCTTTAATTTTTTCAGGCCCTCCCGGACGAGGATGCGATTTTCGCCCTTCAGCTCAGCCACGTCGGCTACAGTGCCAATGCTGACCAGCTTCAGGAAACGGCTCAGGTCCTGTTTTATTCCCAGGTGCAGGAAAATGGCCTGAATCAGCTTGAAGACCACACCCACTCCGGCCAGATTCCGGTCGGGATAACCAGAGCTTTCCAGGACCGGGTTCAGAATGGCCACGGCCCCGGGCAGCTTCTCCCCAGGATGATGATGATCGGTTATTATAACATCCAGCCCGTGGGTTCTGGCCTCGCGGACAAAATCAACTGCCTTGATTCCGCAATCGACGCTGATCACCAGGTCAGCCTTCATCTGAAGGATATTCTCCAGGTGGTGCAGCTTGAGACCGTAACCGTCTTTCATCCTTTCGGGAATGAAATATTCGACCCGTCCGCCAAGCAGACCGAGGGCTTTAACCATCATCACTACCGACAGGATGCCGTCGACGTCATAGTCGCCGAAGATGACAATTTTTTCCTTTTTCTCGACCGCCCGGCAGATTCTTTCCACCGCTTCCTTCATTCCCTTCATCCGGAACGGGTTGTGCAGTTCATTCAGTCCACCGTACAGGAAAAGGGCGGCCTCGGAAGCCGAACGCAATCCCCGGTTCACCAGGATAGCGGCGATTTCATGGGGCAGGTTAAGTTCCTGGGCCAGAATCCAGGCCTCGGGGTCGGACGGGGCAATCTGCCATCGGTAACGGGCCTCCATGTTTTTCAATTTAACACAAGACAAACTCTTCCACAACCGCCGGGGGGCAGTTTCCCCCGTTTGACATGGCCGCCGGGCAAAAATATAATTCAAAAGCCGTGTTCGATAAATTAAAACAGAAGCTCAGCAAGACCAGGGAGCTCTTCAGCCGCATCGAACAGCTTTTCCAGAGCAACCGGCCCCCGGCAGATCTTCTGGAAGAACTGTACGAACTTCTGATTCTGGCTGATGTCGGAGTCAGCACTACTGACCGGATTGTTTCAGGCCTTCGCGAACGGGCCAGGAAGACGGGGTCAAGCGACCTCAAGGATTTGCTCAAGCAGGAATTGATAACCCTTCTTTCCAGCCAGCCGTCGACAGTCAGCGATACCTGGCCTGCGGTCTGGATGCTGGTCGGGGTTAATGGCGGCGGCAAGACCACTTCGGCCGCCAAGCTGGCTTACAGGTATCAGAACCTGGGGAAAAAGGTTATGCTGGCCGCAGCCGACACCTTCCGGGCGGCCGCCCAGGAGCAGCTTCAGCTCTGGGGCAGGAAGCTGAACCTGCCCGTAATCCAGGGTCAGAGCGGAGCGGACCCGGCTTCAGTCGTTTATGAAGCCATTCAATCCTTCAAGGCCCGGGCCTATGACCTGCTGCTGGTCGACACGGCCGGGCGACTTCATACCTATGCCAATCTTATGGCTGAACTGGAAAAGATCAAAAGAGTCATCAGCCGCGAAATTCCTGGTGCTCCGCAGGAAATTCTTCTGGTTCTCGACTCCACCATCGGTCAGAACGCCATCGTTCAGGCCAGGGAGTTTAACCGTTTCTCCGGAATAACCGGAATCTTTCTGACCAAGCTCGACGGTACCGCCCGCGGGGGCAGTGTCCTGGCAGTGGTTGAAGAACTGCACCTCCCGGTAAAATTTATCGGCCTGGGAGAAAGCGAAAAGGACCTGCTGCAGTTTTCACCGGAATCGTTCGTTGAGGCTTTGCTGTCATGAGCAGCCCGAATAAAGACCTGGAATTCATGGAGATGGCCTACTCTCTGGCTGAAAAGGCCAGAGGCTGGACCAGTCCCAATCCCTGTGTCGGAGCGGTCGTGGTTAAAGCGGGACGGGTTGTTGGCTGGGGCTACCATCGCGAAGCCGGGCAGCCGCACGCCGAAATCGTGGCCCTGGAACGAGCGGACCCCGAACGGTTCGAGTCGCTGCG
>CAZDZU010000074.1:0-7938 GCA_964509995.1 uncultured Eubacteriales bacterium
GTTTATGAACTGTCTGGGACGTCGCGAAGAGAAACAGGGGACAATTAAAGGCGTCCCCTCCGGATGAGATTACGGGTGAATCGGTAATAAGGGAGGAGAAGCAGGATGATTACCAGCAGCGAAAAAAAGTAGAACTTATTAACTCCCGTACCCCGGCCGTGAGCCAGCCAGATCAAGCTGCGCTGGATGTGAATGAAAACCAGGTTAAAAAAAATCATCAGGAGCAGCACCAGTTCCTTCTTGAGGTTGGTAAGCGCGACTTCAAGAGCGGGGCTGAATTCGCCGGGCTGCCTCCCGGTTTCTCCTTCTTTCTCAGCCGGGATAATCTGCCCCTCGGAACCCGGACCACCGTGACGGATGAATTCCCGGTCGCTCCAGGCTGTCTCTTCGTCTCCTCTTCCACTTTCTCCCGAAATGGCCCGCTCCTTGCCCGTAATTCTGGCTTTAATGATTTGGTTTCCGATGCCAGCCTGGCTGCCAGACCTCTCCGGCTTCTTTATCCATACCGTTCCGACAAGGTAGAAGGCCAGCAGGAACATGGTCTGAAATAGGGGATAAAGGAAAAACAGCGGTCCTCGGGGGGCTCTTAGAATTTCCTGTCCGGCCAGAGGAAGCCAGTAGGGAATGTTTTCTGGCAGACGGGGAAATGCCCTGATCATCATCACCCAGCTCAGACTGAGGAGGATGGCGTTAAACAGGATCAGCAAGCGGATAGATATTTTCTGCCGGGATAATAATTCCATATTATAAATTTAACACAGCTGCCGGACGGCTTGAAGCTTGATATCAACTCCAGACGGCCGGCCTCTGTTCGGATAAGCCCCGGTCCGGGGCTCGTTCTGAACTCTGAATTTGGCCCAAAGATGGAAGGGAAAAAATGCCCGCCGAGACCTGCGCTTTCTAACCGCGAAATCAGGTCTTAAAATCGAAACCAGCCCTGGAAAGAAAGGGCGTTCTGAAGGATGGGGCAGCCAAGCAAAAAATTTTAATGACAGGAAACCGGATGAGAATTATGATATCAGAGCAGCGGACGATGACGGTTTGGAATGACTGACGCTCGCCTGAACTGAATTTGGAGAAAAAAACAGACTGTCTGGGCGAAAGACGGACCCCGGTTGAGAAAATTCTGCGCCTGGTAAATAGGTCGATGGCCAATATATTCAGGAAAATAAGGAGCTGGAAAAGACAAAAAAACATGGCTGACAGAATTCAGAAACGGACGAACCGCCAGAAATCATTCTCCGGGATTTCTTCCATTATTTTGCTCCCGGGCTTTCTATCAATCTTTCTTTTCGTTTCGGCCTGCTCTCCTGGTTCTTCCGGAGACATCGAACTCAGAGTAATGACTTACAATGTGCGTTTTGATAACCCTGGCGACGGCCAGAATGCCTGGGTCTTCCGCCGGGAGGCGGCTGCCACTCTGGTCCGCGGGCTATCGGCAGACCTGATCGGGACCCAGGAAATGCTCAAGAATCAGCTGGACGATTTTTTAGAGAGGCTGCCTGACTATGGTTATGTCGGGGTCGGCCGGGAAGACGGTCGGACGGCTGGTGAATACAGTGCCGTTTTTTACCGGCGGGATCGGTTTGAGGTGGTTGAGTCAGACACATTCTGGCTAAGTCAGACTCCTGAGGTCCCGGGCTCTAAAGGCTGGGATGCGGCCTGCGAACGGATAGTCACCCGGGCCATCTTCCGGGAAAAGAGCAGCGGTCTGGAGCTCATTTTTTTTAACACCCACCTGGACCACGTGGGACAGACGGCCCGAAGGGAAAGCGCCAGGCTGCTGGTGGAAAGAATTAGCCAGCTGGCCGAAGGCCGGCCGGTTATCCTCAGCGGCGATTTCAACGCCCCGCCCGGTTCTGAGCCGATCCGAGTTATTCTGGACAGTGGATTCCTGTCAGATTCCCGGAGTCTGGCCGGGACGGTCACCGGGCCGGACTGGAGTTTTCACGGTTTCGGCCTGCTGCCCGAAGAGCAGAGGCAGCTCATCGATTTTGTCTTTGTCAGCCGTCATTTCCGGGTCCTTGAGTATCGAAATATCTTTGAGCGGGTTAACAACACCTACCATTCCGACCACAACCCGGTCCTGGTGAAACTTGAAATCAACCGGCGTTAATAATCTGTCTCAATATATGAATAAAATTTCATATATGCTTCAGGCAGAATGGCCGGACGGTCCGGCCCGGGTTTGCCGGTCGGGGGAAGAAAATATTATCATCAAAAATGGAAGCATGAAGTGAAGACGGTGCCATCGATTGCAGAAGGCAATTTCTCCAGGGTCTGCCAACCGACAGGAAGCGACGGGGATCACCGTCGCCAGTTACCTGAAAGGCTGACACCGGCAGGCGGCCTGAAGGAACCAGCGGTATCCGTAAGATTGCCGGCTAATCCGGAGTGGAGCGATTGGAGTTTGTTTCTGGAGGTATTCCCCGACCGTTTATCCACTTTAAAAGGAGAATCAGTTTGATGGTTGATAGACCAAGAGCCCCAAGAAACCGAACGCTCGGCCTGACTGAAGAGGAAAGACTCAGGTACCGTTCCCGGTTGCTCCGGCTGGAAGGTCCGGTCGGCCTGGCGGAGATCGAGAACCGGACGATCTGCCAGGATCTCTTTGAGGTCCTGGATTTTCTGCCGCGCTCTTCTGTGGACCTGGCCTTTATAGACCCTCCCTATAACCTCAACAAGACATTCAACCTGACCACCTTCAGGGAAATGGAGTCGGATAATTATGAGCGCTGGCTGGAGTCATGGCTGGAGAAGATGAGACCGCTGCTAAAACCCAGCGCTTCGGTCTATATCTGCGGCGACTGGAAATCCTGCGGGGCCATCTTCAATGTGGTCAGGAAATATTTCCGCTTACAGAATCGCATAACCTGGGAAAGGGAGAAGGGCCGGGGAGCCAGACGGAACTGGAAAAACTGTTCAGAGGACATCTGGTTCTGTACAGTTTCCGATGATTATTATTTCAACCTTGAAGCCGTCAAGCTGAAGCGGCGAGTTCTGGCTCCGTACCGAGATTCGTCGGGAAGGCCGAAAGACTGGTCAGAGGAAGAAGCGGGGCGTTTCCGGGTGACTCATCCTTCCAACATCTGGCTGGACCTTACAGTTCCTTTCTGGTCGATGCCGGAAAATACCGACCATCCCGCCCAGAAGCCAGAAAAACTTCTGGCCAGAATTATCCTGGCCAGTTCCCGTCCGGGGGACCTGGTATTTGACCCGTTTCTGGGCTCGGGCACCACTTCGGTCGTGGCCAAAAAACTGGGACGCCGTTTTGTGGGGGTTGAGATTGATGAATACTATTGCTGTCTGGCTGAAAAACGGCTGGAGCTGGCTGACAGGGATAAATCAATCCAGGGGTATGAGGACGGGCTGTTCTGGGAGAGGAATACCCTGGCTGACAGAAAGCTGATGAAAAGGAAATAACTATTTCCGGCCGCCCGGGAACTTCCCGGCGACAATTACCATAATCCGGGTTAAAAATATTCACAGTTTGAAGCCGTGAGTTTCAGTCTTTAATCCTGAAGGGCAGGGGCGGCCGGAAAGAGAGTCTGTGGCGCTGGTTGAGGAGAAGGCCTTCAATATGATTACTTTCTTCCAGGCTGAAGAGCGGCTATTCTCGTTAATCTTAGCGCCGGCAGAGCCTTTCTCTTTTTCAAAAGCAGCAAAATGATCGCTGTGAAGTCCACGACGGTTCATAAGGTCGTTGTTTGTGGTTGACAGGATAAGGCGCAGGTTGGTATCGTATGTAAAGAGAAGTAATGGGGCAGGCCTGAAAGTAGATCAAATGTTAACCTTATAAATTCTGGTAGGGCACCGGTCAAAGCCTGGGGAGAAAAGTAAGATGAAGACAAAAACCTGGATAACAATCATTCTGTTATTACTTGCCTCGGGAGCAATCATCTTGAGTCTTCAGCTCAGGCGCCAGGGAAAATTTTTTTCTAGCCAGTTGCCCTTTGAACCGGCGGCGTCGGCCAGCGGGCTGGAAGATCTGAGGGGAAGTGAATTTAACTGGCCTCTTCTCTTTATACTCAACAAAGGCCAGCTTGACCCCAGGGTAGCTTTTTATCTCCAGGGCAGTGACAAGAACATTTATTTCAGCCCGGATGGAATTACCATAACCATGTTAAGGTTGAAGGAAAGCGGTGGCCTGTCTTCTGGTGGCGATGAAAAAGAGACAGATAAGAGAGAACTTCCGTCCAGGCTTGGCGGTTTCTTTAAAAAAGACGGCCTGGCTGCTGGCTCCGGAGCTGAGTTAAGGCGCTGGACTGTAAAACTGGAATTTTCAGGATCCAGTCCTGAAACCGTCATCAAGCCTGTGAAGAGGATGGATACCAGAATATCTTACTTCCGGGGTGGGCCTGAGGGCTGGTTTTCAGCTCTGCCTTCTTACAGCCAGATAGTTTACCGGGGCCTCTGGCCGGGAGTTGACCTTTACTTAAAAGGAACCCCCGGCCGGCTGAAGGCTGAGTTTTTAGTCAGTCCCGGCGCAGACCCTGCGGCAATCAGGTTGAACTATCGCGGAGCTACCGAGGTCAGGCTGAATGAGCAGGGCCAGCTGGAAGTAATCACCCCTGCCGGTTCCTTTGTTGATGAAGCTCCCCAGGCTTTCCAGTTGAGAGACGGCAGGAAAGTTCCGGTGGCGGTTAAATTTGAAATTATTGAGAAAACCAGCGGAGAGAACGGCCTGGTCAATTGCCTCCATGGTTTTGTGACTGAGGCCTATGACCGTTCTGAACCCTTGTATATCGACCCGGCCATTCTGGTTTATAGTGGCTACCTCGGGGGATCCTACAACGATCGGGCTCTGGCTATGGCTCTGGACGAAGACGGTTATGTCTACCTTACCGGCTGGACCGGCTCCTTAGATTTTCCGGTGGCTGTGGGGCCGGACCTGACTTACAACGGACCCTCACTGGGAACCGATGCTTTTGTGGCCAAAATCCAGCCCGGCGGAAGCGGTCTGGTCTACTGCGGTTTTCTGGGTGGCAGCAACGATGATGGCGGGACCGGAATCGCAGTCGACGGTTCCGGTAATGTCTATGTTTGTGGCTATACAAAATCCATTGATTTCCCGAAATTAAACGGTCCTTACACCACTCCGGGAGCCAATATCAGCCTGAACGGAGATGCCTTTATTACTAAAATTCAGGCCTCAGGAACAGCCATAATCTACAGCGGGTATCTTGGAGGAAGCTCTGCTGATATCGCCAGTTCGGTGGCTGTCGACGGAAGCGGCCGGGCCTATGTCTGCGGGACCACGGAGTCATCAGATTTTCCGGTGAAAATGGGTCCGGGACTCAGCCACAGAGGCGGAAAAGATGTTTTCATCTGCCGGGTGGCCGCTTCAGGCGCTTCCCTCGACTGGTCGGGTTTTATAGGTGGAACTCAGGATGACATCGGGAGCTGGGTTGCTCTTGACAGCGGCGGCAATGCCTATCTATCAGGTTATACCTCTTCCACGCCGGGAAATTTTTTCCCTGTCAGGACGGGGCCCTATCTCACTCATAAAGGCGGGCTTGATGCCTTTGTGGCTAAAATTGCTTCTGGCGGGAATAACATAATTTACTGCGGTTATATAGGCGGGGCGGGCGATGACTATGGAGCTGGAATTGCCGTGAATCAGAATGGCGAAGCTTATGTTGTCGGAGCAACCGGTTCCCAGAGCGGATTTCCGCTGACAGCAGGCCCCGACCTTACCTATAACGGTGGCCTGGATGGGTTCATTACCAGGGTCAATCAAGCCGGAACCGGAGTGATTTATTCTGGCTATGTTGGAGGCTCGCTCGATGACTTTGCCCTGGCGGTGGCGGTTGATTCCCAGGAAATTGCCTATGTGGCCGGAGCTACTGATTCTTCTGATTTTCAGGTCACTGGCGGCCCTTATTCGATTTATTCTGGCCTGCGCGATGCCTTCATCATGGCTATAAACCCGGATGCTAGCGGCTACTATTTTTCCAGCTTCCTGGGCGGCTCGGGCCGGGAGGAAGCCAATGCCGTGGCCGCCGATGGTTCTGGCAACTGTTATCTGGCCGGTTTTACCACCTCGACGAATTTCCCGGTGCTGGTCGGACCATATCTTCAGCCCGGCGGGGGAGTGGGGCAGCTGGCTGAAGATGCTTTTGTGGCCAGAATTTACGCTCTGGTGCCACCGGTGCCTCCGGCCAATTTGAGGCTGACCGCAGTGAGCGTAAATAGTGCCAGCCTGGCCTGGGATGATAAATCTAACAATGAAGATGGTTTCAAAATTGAAAGGAAAACGGGCCCAGCCGGGACCTGGTCTCAGATTGCTACCGTCGGCACCGATGTTACCACTTTTGAGAATTCTGGATTGAGCGAGAGCACCACTTATTCTTACCGGGTGAGGGCCTATAATTCAGCCGGCGATTCTGCCTATTCCAACGAACTTAATGTGCTGACCCTGCCGGCGGCTCCGTCGAATCTCACGGCCACCGCTGTTCATGAAAGACGGGTCAATCTGAGCTGGACCGATAATTCCGACGGTGAAAACGGCTTTCGTCTTGAAAGAAAGGTCGGTGGCGGCAGCTGGAGCACCCTGACCAACCTGGCAGCCAACGTAACTTCTTATCCGGATACCGGAGTGGTAGAAAACACCACTTATACCTACCGGGTTTTTGCCTTCAATGATAGCGGCGATTCAGCTTCTTCCAATGAAGCCACGGTTATTACCCCGGAACTTACCCCTCCGATTGCCCCCTCCGACCTTCAGGCCCTGGCTCTTTCGGCCACCTCGGTCAGGCTTACCTGGATGGACAATGCTTATAATGAGTCTGGCTTCAAGATTGAAAGAAAGACCGGAGCAGCCGGTACCTGGGCAGAGGTGGGAACAACGGGTGAGGATGCTACCAGCTACACTGATAGCGGCCTTGCGGAGCTCACTACTTATTTTTATCGGGTCAGAGCTTATAACGAGGCCGGTGATTCCGGTTATTCCAATGAAGCTTCGGTCACCACACCAGAAAACAGGCCCAAACTGCGGGTTCCGATGTCTGGTATCAATTTTGGCAGTGTCGACGTCTGTGAGTCCCGGGATATGACCACTACGGTTTATAATGACGGCGGGGCCGACCTGGTTGTCAGCGCCGTGGCCCGGGTTTCGGGGTCTTCTGATTTTAACTATAAATCTCCGGCTCTACCCTTGACCATTCCGCCGTTCAGTTCAAGGGACCTAACGATAAATTATGTTCCGTCCGCTACCGGACCCGCCGGTGCGGTTTTCAGAATATCATCCAACGACCCTGATAACCCGGCCGCTGATTTCTCCGTCAGTGGTTCAGGCTTTATTCCCGTAATAACCATCGGCCTCGAAGTGCAGAAAGGGACGGAAAGGGCCTGGATTATCAGACGGGACTTCGGTCGGATTACCGTAACGGTCAGCAAAGAAGCTCCTTACCCGGTGGCCCGGTACCGGCTGTGGCGCAAAGCAAGCGGCGGGAGTTATGAGCTGAGAGCCGAGTTTCTGGAGGCCAGCTTGAGCTATGGCCGGCTGGTTTATGTTGATAAGTACCTGGATAAAGGCAAGAGTTATTTATATAAAGTGGAAGCGCTGAACTGTTTCAACCAGGTAATTGCTTCCTCATCGGAGGCCGGGACCGCCGGGGCTATGTTAAAGGATGAATTACTTCGACGTCTTGACAGGACGGTCAAGGATTGACCGGGTGGCAAAGCCAGTAAATGGCTAATAAAATAAACTGCTGGTGGCTTTTTGGAAATTCAGAGAGGTGAGGTTCAAATGGAAAGAGTGAAATTAACCGGCCGGATGCTTGTGACTCTGACCTCGCTGTTACTCCTGATTTTCTCCAGCCTATGCTGACCGCGAAAACCGGAGGCGCTGCCGCCGGGTCGGGCAGAGGTTAAATATCTGGGGTTTCACGCCCTGGTCGAAAATAAGAAGGCGGCCGAAGAACTGATAGCAGAAAT
>CAZDZU010000075.1:0-7862 GCA_964509995.1 uncultured Eubacteriales bacterium
GACGACCGGAAACGAATTTTCTTCCATTTAATCTAAGTCGAGGAAGGGCCGGGTTCAGCCCTCACTTTTCCTCAAACACGAATACGTACTCGGCAATACACTGGTAATTATTGGACTCCAGCTGGACATATTCCGGACTCTGCTGGCCGATGCACAGGCGGTAGGTCTTGCCGACCTCAAAACTCAGGCCGGGCTTTGGTTTCATCACCAGATTATATGAGTTGCCGTCGGCCCTGATAGTAGAATACCAGCCTTCGGCCACCGGTTCGTCGCCATCAAGAATCAGGTGATAGAGCTTTTTTTCCGGAAATTTCACGCGGAGGACAAACTCAATCTCACCGGGGTTGGCCCGGACTATGTTTATAAACTCAGGGGGAACATTCGGGCCCCGGTAGTAGTGAAGCTTCGGATGTTTCTGATATGAAAAGCAGGAAGCCATAAAAAGAAGAATAACAAGAGAAAAGGCAGAGACCGCAAATTTCTTAAACATTAATGACTCCTTATAACCGAAATTCAGTTAAAGACTTTTCCCGTATATGTTCAATTATCATTTATTCCCCCGGTCAAAATCAAATCAGGGTGGAACCAGAACCCGATAAGTCCTGCCGGGGCGATTCGGGGCGCTATTTTTGCTCCTAAACTCTTAAACCCGGAGCAGCCCGGTTACAGCTTTATTCTCAGCTGAAGAGAAACAGAAAAGCCCGACTTCTTATACCATGATGGCAGCCGGCTGCCGAAAAAATTGGGGAATGAGTATTGTGTCCCCCGTTTTATATCAAAGGAGTTTTGCCGGGAATGGCTACTTCAAGCGGCGGTAGCTCGCGAAACTCAAAATGAGGCGGCGTCAGGTCCAGCCTGGAAGCATTGAGCACCCAGTCCCAGCTGAGCGCCCGACCGGTATAAGCACTCATCCGGCCCATTATGGCGGTCAGAGTGCTTTCAGCCACCTGCCGTCCTTCGTTTAGCGGTTTTCCCGATTTGATGCTGTTGATCAGGTCGATGTGCTCCTGAACGTACGGGTTGGGCGATTCTTTTTCCGGCTTCCAGGGCTTTGGCCCCCGGATATAGCCATCAGCGCCGTCAGTGTAGGCCAGACCCTTTGTCCCAACCACTCTTTCGGAGACGTTCTCAGCCGCCCCGGCCGTTTGCCGGCACAGGCTGAGCACTCTGGCTCCGTTTGGATATTCATACTCAACGGCAAAGTGGTCATAAACATTCCCGAACATCGGGTCGGTCCGGGCCGCCCGTCCGCCCATGCCCATGCACTTTACAGGGTGAGTGCCAAAGGCCCAGTTGATAACATCCAGGTTGTGGACGTGTTGTTCGACGATGTGGTCTCCGGAACACCAGACCGTAAACAGCCAGTTGCGAACCTGCCATTCCATATCTGACCACCTCTTGATAATGCGGTCAGCCCAGTTCTGAGCCGCGCGCTCAACCCAAAGAGCACCCATATTCCAGTAACACTGGGCAGCTACGATCTCACCGATGTCGCCGTTATGGATGCGCTTCATTATTTCCAGGTAGTGGGCCTGATGGCGGCGCTGAGTGCCGGCGACGATGGCCAGACCTTTCTGTTTAGCCAGCTCGGATGAGGCTAAAACCGAACGCACCCCGACCGGGTCAACCGCCACCGGCTTTTCCATGAACACGTGCTTGCCGGCTTCGACCGCGGCTTTGAGGTGAGCTGGACGGAAAAACGGCGGGGCAGCCAGAATTACCAGGTCAACATCGGCCTTGACCACCTTCTCATAGGCATCAAACCCGACAAAGCAAGTTTCTGGAGTGACCAGAACTCGATCGGCGGGAAGCCTTTCCCTCAATCTTTTCAGGGAGTTCTCAACCATGTCCGGAAAAAGGTCGCCCATGGCGGCAATAACCACGTCGGGAGAAGCAGCCGCGCAATCGAGGGCGGCACCGGTTCCCCGGCCGCCGCAGCCGATGAGACCGACTCTTATCTTTTCGTTTCCGGAAGCAAAGAGAGAGCCTGTCCCCGAGACCGCGGCCACCATGGCCGCCACAGAAGCAGTCTTTATAAAATCCCGCCGGCTCAGACTTATCCCTTCCACGTTATCCTGTTTGAACCTTTCTTTCATTTTTCTCTCCTTTCCTCGACTGTAATTTTTGTATCATTTTTGCCTTCAAGATGTCCAGAAAAAGAACTGCGGAGAGCTCTCCTGGAAAATTGGAGCGGTAGCTGGCACCTTTTTCTTCTGCCAGAGGTCTTCTGGCTTGCGAACCGAGCGCGGGCCCTGCCCAGCAAGCCATCCCCGGGCTGCCATATCTCTCCAGAGGTAAGGCTATGCTCAAGGCCAGAATCGCCCGGTAATGAGCTGGATTTCGCCTGCCCTCTCTTCCCGGAAGAATAACATCGGTGAAGGCAAAACGCTCTGCCTCCTGAAGTACCAGCTCGTATTTGCTTCCCGGCAGAAGAGCCGGAAATACTGCCGGAGGCAAGGCAACTTCGGTATCGCTGACCGGAGCCACCTCCCTGGTGCCGGTCATAAGCATCCAGGTTATTTTAACCTCACCCCGAGCCCGCATCGGATCTCCCACTCAAGGACTGCTCGGACTTAGATTCACTGCTGCCTTTCTCCGCGAGGATGAGTGTGACCGCAGGGGGGCAAAGGAACGGACTCGCTTAAGCGGCATAATTCATTTTGGAGAGAGCGTCTGCCAAACACACGTTTTTCTGAAAGACAACCTGACTCAGAGCCTCCAGAGATAAGAAACCTTGAAGAAGAAGGTTCTTTGCGTTTCCAGAAATCTGTCAGACGGTTCGTAAATCCCCTCTTCTTCCCGCCACTCAATCCTTTCGTACAGCGAGCCATACCCCACATGGATAACCGTTCCTGGAATGTAGGTGAAAGAAGCCAGCAGGTCGGTCATCAGCCGTCGGCGAAATGAATTGTATTCGGCGATAGCTCTGAAAAATAAATATTTATTAACCTGGTAAACATTCTCGCTGCGGATGATGGTGTAATCATATTCCTTCGCTCCATCAGCAGAACGGTAAAAATCTGAGTAGGTCAGGCTCAGCAGAAAGTGAATCTTTTCTTGAGGAAGGAAGGTCAAGCTGAAAAGGCCATCGCTGCCCCGGCCCTGGTAGGGTGAAGCCACATAACGGATTTTCTGGCCATAATTGTACCTGGCGCTAATCCTTAACTGTCTGGTAAACTGACTGACCGCAACCAGCCTCAATCCGCTACGGCCGAATCGCTCTCCAAGAAATATTTCAGTTTGATAACGACCGCCGGCTGTCAGCGAGGTGTTCCGGGGCAACAGCAGGCGAAGGTCAAAGGACTCGTAGGTCTCGTAAAGCCCGCTGAATTTATCCTTGATGTTGATCGAATGCAACAGAAGGTCCAGGCGCAGCAGCGTTTTAGACTTTGGATAGAACATTGGCACATACCCGACTTTCAGCCTGGACAGTCCATTTCTCGTGAGATAGCCGGTTTCAGTTTGAAAGTTTTTGCCAAGGTCGTGGAAGGCAACCTGAAAGAGCTTATTTCGCGTCTGATAATTGTAAACCAGGCCGATGGCCTGACCTTCTGCCGAATTATGGTCAGATTCCTCAGCAGCTTTGGTCCGGGAGTAAAGGGCATGAAAGGAAAAATAGCTGGAGGCTCCCAGCCTTATATGTCCGTCCACACCGGCGACCGCGTTATAGGACGGGCCGGAAAAACGACCGGTCCAGACTCCTCCGATGAAGCTGTCGCTCCTTAAGGCGTGCTTGAAGCGACCGATGGTGAAATGGGCATAGTCCGTGGCCGATTCTGGCCCTAACTGGTCTAAAGCGTAGAGCGAAGCAACAGTATCTTTCGGACCGATCTTGCCGATCAGCTTAAAGCCGGCCAGAGGGTCGATGATGGTCCGGGTGTGAATCACAGCTTCCAGCGGACCGCCACTTTCTGCGGTGGCGGCCAGGGTGAATTTTTCCTGTCCTTCAAGGAAAAAGGGCCTTTTTTCCGGATAATAAAGAGCATACCGCAGGTTAAAATCAACCTGGCCGGCATCTGATTCCACCTGACTGAAGTCCGGATTGATGGTTGCGTCCATGATCAGCTGAGAGGTAAGACCGTACTTAGCTGTCAGGCCGAAATCAGGTTTGGCTTTCTGCCTGAGGAGTTCCCCTTCCTCGATCAGGCTGGACTGACCATAGGTGGCTGCCGGCAGAATCTCAAGCAGGGTATAATGCTTGACGTCTCTGAATAAGAGAGGCCTGGTAGTGGTCAGAAAATCAAAACCCCGGTCCGGGTCAAGCGGCGGAAAGGTTCCGGATTGAGAATATCGACTGATGTTCCTTTCAAAGATTATGCCCATTTCCACCACTTTCCGGTTTCGGAAACGGATACTCTTGAAGGGAATCTTGACCTCAATCGTATAGCCCTCATTGTCGATCCGGCCAGCCGAATACCAGACCACATCCACGCTGTAATCTTCCTGCCCCTCTTCAAATCTTGAGTCAGCCTGGATACCCAACGGGTTCACATAGAAGGCATAGAGCGATTGCTGGTCATTAAAAGTGTCGAGGTTAAGACAGATCCAGTCGTCCGCAGTTATTGAGTCTCTGGCCGAGACCGAAGCTTTAATCTTAGAAGGCTCTCGGTCATAACAGCGAAAGGCAAAGTAAAGATTTTCATGATCGTAGGCATAGTAGACAATCGTCTTCTCGGCCATTTCCTTGCCGAAGTCGGGACGCCAGGTTAGAAAGCCGGTTTCGTTGCTGGCCAGGGCCCAGACCGGGTCGTCCAGGACTCCGTCGATAACCGGTGGGGTGCTGGTGCGGTATGGTTCCAGCGGCGGCAGTTTCTGGGCCGCAGCAGAAGGATCAGGCGAGTAGAAAAACAAAATCAGAAGAAAAGGGAGAAAATTCCATCGGTGAAGATGAGATCGTATCCTGGTTATTAAAGGTCTGTTTTTAACAATGGCCGCTCACCCTTTCATTTCAAAATCAGGCAGATTGCCTGCTTCTCGTCCAAAAAAATTATTTTAAGCAGGGATTATATATTATCCGAACGCAAATCCATAATTATTGAATCACCGGACAGGGTGTCAGGGCATAAATTTTTGTCATTAGGTCATTATGATTTTTAACCAAAGAGTCTGTGAGGTCCTTCAGCCATAATTTCTCGATTGCTATCATAAATAGAATGATAATGGTCGGGCTTCCGGCTTATTGTTGAGCGGACTAACGACCGGAAAACTAATTGACCGGCCACAAAATACGATTATCCAGACTCAAACGAAAGAGTCAGCCGCCCGGTAGGCTTCGATGACCGCCAGTTCGCCCTCCTTGCCCGGCTTGCTTTTGCCGTGCTCCATGCAGAGCACTCCCTGATAGCCTTTCTGGTAAAGGTGCTTGAAAATGTTTTTGAAGTTCAGCTCGCCGGTGCCCGGCTCTTTCCGACCCGGAGTATCCCCGAGGTGAAAGGCGGCAATTTCCTCCCAGCAGGCATCAATGTTGGGGATGATGTTTCCTTCGGTTATCTGCTGGTGATAGATATCGTTCAGGATTTTTACCGATGGACTGCCGACAGCTTTGCAGATCTGGTAGGCCTGGGACATTTTAGTCAGGAAAAGACCGGGATGGTCCTTGGGGTTTAGCGGCTCCAGAACAATAACCACACCCTCGGGCTCGAAGATTCCGGCGCACCATTTGAGGTTCTCGATGACGTTGGCTGTCTGGTAGTCCCAGTCCAGGCGCTGGTTATAACGTCCAGGCACCATGAGGGCCAGTTTGACTCCCGTCCTCTTTGAGGTCTCAACGGCCGTCTTCAGCTTTCCCTTGAGCATTTCCCGCACCGACTCATCTTTCAGTACAAAAGACTCAACGCTGAAATCGGCGTAAGCCACAAAAGGACCTATTTCCAGGCCGAGTTTAGCCGCCTGGCTGGCGATGGCTTCCTGAAGTGCTGGTGTCTTCCCCGGCAGGCCGTTGTCGAAAATGGCCCGGAACCCCTGGTCAGCGATGAATTTCATCTGGTCGATCGGGTCCTTACCCGCCGAAGCCTCAAACAGGCCAAAAGGTGGCGCATACTTAAGCTTGAAGCCTGCCGGTTTTGTAGCCCTGGTTAGCGTCTGCCCTTTCAGCTGGTTTTGAGAGGTTGAGGTCAATTTTGAAACCGCACCGGTAGCCAGGGCCGTCGAAGCCAGAACCGCACCTGACAGTCCGGTTGTCTTTAAGAATTCCCGCCTTGATTGTTTTTTCTTTTCTTCCATCTATATTTCTCCTGAAATATATTGCTATCAGGACACAGCCTAGTTTAGAACAGAATACCAATCGGCACAAACAAAATGGTCAATATTCGAGTTAATCAGAAACGCACCGTCATGACTCATCTCTACTGACATTTTACGAAAATACCAGTTATCTGACCATTTTCCCCGAAACGTTTCTTTTGCTGAAATAAATCGTTTTCAAGCCTCCCTATCATTTTTCCAACTGGCGACTCTGTTGTTGAGGTGCTGATTTTCATTCTGGCTTCATCGAATCCTGCCAGAAGCCGGGCTCCCTTTTAAGAAATTACTGACAGTTCCGGGCTGCAGCTCTTTGCGCGCAGGAGAAAAGACCGGCCTGTCTCCTTATCCGGGCATACCCAGGTAATAAATTCTCAGGTCTCCGACAATAAGTCCAGATTTCTGCACCAGCTGCAGCGCCTGCACCCGCGTATGTCCCAGTGCCGCCATAAGTTTTATGGACCAGAAAGAACCGGTCAGCCTGTTGCAGAAACTGCGACAGGAGATGGTCACCGGCAAACAGGAATAATTTTTGTTAAGGGCCACAATAGGTTGTTCAATTTGCCGACTGGCAGACAAAATTCCGGGAATATCGATTGTGTCTCCATTTTCGGGAAATGGCCGGCCATATAAACGTCGCCCCGGTTTCTGGAAAAAATTGGGAAATGAGTATTGTGTCCCCCGTTTTCTATGTCCCCCGTTTTATATTGACAGAGCCTTAATTCAGTGCCAGAATTAGCAAAAAGATGAAAGAGGACAGGGAAATGAGTTGCTGTGAAGACGGTGACCCATACCCATCTAAGATAGATGGAAACAGAGAGTATCTTACGGCTGTTTCACCGGCTGCCGGGGTGAGCCGGACGGGGACCTGAACCCGGCGTTCGCCTCCAGCCGGTTGATGGCGGAGGTGAGCGATGGTCAATCCGTTACTGGCACCAGAATTAAGGGAGCTTCTGGCTGAAAAAAATTATAAGGAGCTCTGCGAATTCTGCGAATCCATCCACCCGGCCCAGATTGCCGAGTTCATATCCGCCCTCAAGCCTAAAGAAATCTGGGAAATCCTGAGCCATCTTACGCCCTCCCTGCGCGGAGAAATATTCAGCCATATAGACGAAGATGTCCAGCTGGAGATGATCGAAACTCTCGGACGCGACATCATGGGCAAGCTACTTTCCGAAATGCCGCCCGATGACCGGGTCGACCTGATGAAAAAATTGCCCAGAAAGAAACGCGAAGCCATAATTCCAGCTATGGCCCAGGCGGAACGCGAGGACCTGCGCCGCCTGATCGCTTACCCCGAGGGAACGGCCGGTTCAGTCATGACCTCTGAATATGCCACTCTGACTCCAGACCTGACCGCCTATCAGGCCCTGATCAAGCTAAGACGCGAAGCCCCGGATAAAGAAACCATCTATTACAGTTATGTTGTGGATGATAATCATCGTCTGGTGGGCTTTGTTTCCCTCAAAGACCTGATCGTGGCCCCGCCAGGAGCCCGGGTCAAGGATATCATGTATGAAGACGTAATATACGCCAAGGCTCATGACGACCAGGAGGAAGTGGCCAGCATGATCCAGAAATACGACCTGCTGGCCATTCCCGTTGTGGACGACCAGAACCGT
>CAZDZU010000076.1:0-7852 GCA_964509995.1 uncultured Eubacteriales bacterium
GGGATATCGTCCTGGCCAGGAATACAGGCTGGCCGGTCCATTTAGCCCACCTGAGCACAGCCGGTTCGGTAGAGCTGCTTGAATGGGCCAGAACAGCCAGGGTTCCGGTTTCGGCTGAAGTCACACCTCACCATCTCCTCCTGACCGAAGAAGAGCTGTTAACCCGGGACCCGGTCTATAAAGTTAATCCTCCGCTCAGGACCGAAAATGACCGCCGGGCACTGCTCCGGGCTCTTAGAAGCGGGATGATTGAAGCTATAGCCACAGACCATGCGCCTCATGCCGAGCAGGAAAAAGCTCAGGGCCTGGAGAAGGCACCTTTCGGCATAAACGGTCTGGAAACCGCCGTCCCCTCTCTGCTGGACAGGCTGGTCAGAGCAGGAGAGCTCTCCCTGGAGCGCCTGATAGAAGCTCTGACCATTGCTCCGGCCAGGTTGCTCAAGCTCGAAAATAAGGGCCGGATCAAGGTCGGAGGCGATGCCGACCTGACCCTTCTGGACATTGAGAGAACAACTGTGATCAGGCGGGAGGAACTTCAGTCGCGGAGCAAAAACACTCCTTTTCTCAACACCAGTTTCCGTGGAGCCGTGGTTATGACTGTGGTCGGTGGAAAAGTCGTCTACCCTTTCGAAAAGAATGGTTGAAAACTATTTGGGAGGGCAGAAATAAACTTGGTCTCAATCGAAAAAAAACTCGGCTACCGCTTTCAGAATCCTTCTCTTCTGAAACAGGCCCTCACCCACAGCTCCTTTGCCTATGAACACTTGGAAGCCAGGGTTCAGGATAATGAAATCCTGGAATTCCTGGGGGATTCGGTGGTGGGCCTGATTCTGGCTGATTTTCTTCGACAGGCCTATCCCGGACTGGGCGAAGGACAGCTGTCCAAGCTCAAGGCAGCCCTGGTTTCCACCAGTTCCCTTTCCATCCTGGCCAGAAAACTCGGGCTGGACAGAGCTATCCTCCTTGGCCGCGGAGAAGAAAAAAGCGGCGGACGCCAGAAAAAGAGCATTCTGGCCGGAACCTTTGAAGCTCTGATGGGGGCGGTCTACCTGGATAGCGACTTTGAGACCAGCCGTCGGGTGCTCCAGGCTCTGGTCAAGAAGCATTTCAAGAAACTTCCCCGGGACAATTTCCAGATCAATAATTTCAAATCAGCCCTGCAGGAATACTTCGGACAGCAGAAGCTGCCGGGACCGGTTTACAGAACGGTTACCGAAAGCGGTCCGGCCCATGACCGGGTGTTCACGGTGGAAGTCCTGTCGGGCGATAAGGTCCTGGCCAGGGCCAGCGGGCCATCCAAGAAAAGCGCCGAACAGAAAGCCGCACAGAAAGCTCTGAAGAAAATGTTAAAAAACAGGTTCAAGGTCTTCAGCGAGGAGGCATTTATTATCGACCCCGGAACAGAGGCCAAAGTAATTACCCTTGAGCCTGAAAAGGAAGACAAAAAGGATTGACCGGGACAGACACCTTTCCCGGATTTTCCATTACTCCTGGCCCCTGGGCCGCAAGCCGAGCTACCTCGAATAAATAGTCAGAATCAGGCGATAACCCCTGGACATAGAAAATATCGGGACTCTTTCTATTTGCTCATTAAAACAGCCAGAAACTTAAGCGACGGCACATTTTCAAATATTATTTTGACCACAGCCAGCAGGGGGACAGCCAGAAACATCCCGGCAATTCCCCACAGCCAACCCCAGAAAATCAGAGAGAAAATTACCAGCAACGGGCTGAGGTCCAGGCTGCGGCCCATCAGTCTGGGGTCGACAAAATTCCCGATGACCGTCTGAACCAGGCCAAGCAGAATCAGAATCCAGACCGGAACCAGAGAATTTCCGAACTGGAAAAAGGCTATCAGAACGGCCAAAACGGTGGCAATTATGGAACCGATGGACGGGATGTAGTTAAGGAGGAAAGTCAGGAAACCAAGAAGCAAAGCAAAATCAACCCCGAAAATAAGCAGGATGCCAGTCGCCAGCAGGCCGGTCAGCAGGCTAACCACCGTCTTGACCGCCAGATACTTCTGGACCTGACGGTTGATACTGACCACCAGGCGATTGATATAAACCGCCCGGTCCTCGGCCAGGGCGGTGGCAATCCTGGCCGGGAGTTTATCCCGGCCGGCCAGGATAAAAATCACAAAGACAAAGACAATCAGCAGCTTTCCAAGGAAAGTCAGAAATGACCCCAGGGTGCCCAGAAGAAATCCGGTTAGTTTCTCCATATTGAGCTGGGAAATTATGGTCGGAACGCTGACCCTCAAGGGCAGATGCTCCAGCCAGGAAATCAACTCCGCCATGAGGGAATCTACCTGGCGGTTATATTTGGGAAACTCAGAAGCAAAATACTTCCCGCTGGAATAGACCAGAAGGCCAAAGAGATAAAGCAAAGAAAAAGTCAGAATGAGGATGGCCACTATGGCCAGAAGTTTTGGAACTCTGAGCCTGATCAGCCAGTCGAGAAGCGGAGATACAGCATAGGAAATAAACAGGGCCACCAGAAACGGCAGCAGAACTGGCCTGGCTATCTTCAGGATAATGCCGGCGATGAAAAGGACAATTATCACCAGGGAAATTCTGGTCAACCGGGACTCAGCCATCCCTGCCCCCTATTTTCCAGCAGTCAGTCTCTGTCCCAGCTTTTCAAACTGTTTAAGAACCGGCGACAGCAGTTCATCCGGAATCCGACTGAAGCCATAGAGATAGCTGCCAGCCTGGCCCAGCAGCACATGCTGACCGTAGGCGTTTTTCTGGTGGTACCTGGAATCTTCCTTGAGGAACGGGTTTTTCTCCCCGGCATAGAAGGCCACAAGTTTCTGCAAACACGAGGCCGCCTCGGATGGTGAACCGCAATCTATTAATAAACCCTCGTATTCCGACTGGCCCTGGCGGTAAAGAACGACATACCCCTGGCTCAGAAAATCAAACCCCATAAAATTCTTCTTTATGTACTTTTCCGAATTCTTCACCCGGTTTTCTGGCGGAAAGAAGCGGAAGACCTCGGGCAGGTTTCCCATATCCTTGACCCGCGATTCGACCTCGCGGGCAAATTTCTTCAGGTAGTCGGCGGTTTCTTCACCGCCGTTATAGCAGATTAACTTGATATAGTAGCTGCCGGAAATAAAATTCAAGACTTCTTCTTCCAGGTAGCCAGCGTTGCCCAGATTTACATCCGGGTTGTCGGGATACCTCTCGGAACTGAAGATGCCGAAGGCATTTAAGGGCAGGCCCATATCGTATATTTCCAGGGTCAGGCTGATGTCGCTATCTCCTTTCTGATACTGGGCAACCAGCAATTGCCTGAAATCATAGCTGAGGTAAGCCTCCGAGGCACCGTTTATGTACTCAAAAAGAGTCGCCGGTGAATATAGCTGTGGCTCTTCCTGAAACTTCCAGCCTTCAACCCGGGGCAGAAGCGAATTCAGGTTAGAATCGGCAGTCTGGCTGCCGGCCACTGCCGGAAGCATAAGCACAATAAAACTCAAATTTATTACGACCGAAAGCAGCCTGTTCCTGTTTGCTCGCATGGTCTCCTCCGTTTGAGTTCAATATATCCGGTTTCGTTCCTGATTGCAATAACCGGCCGGAGCCCTCTATTGACAACCCGGGGGTTCGGGGTCATCATAATCTTATCCGAAAATGAGCAAAGCCAGAGTGGTCGTCGTAACTTACAGCCGCAATTTCTCTGACCTTACCCGTCCCGAGCCCGGAATCATCCTGGCCATGATAAAAAAAGGAATTCAGGCCTTGAGCGGAGCGGCCCGGGCCGAAGAAGCTCTCAGACAATGGTTCAGGCCGGAAGAAACAATCGGTCTCAAGGTCAACACTATTGGCCGGAGGGCTTTGAGCACCAGTCCGGAAACTGCTCTGACTCTGGGTCTGTGGCTGGGCCAGACCTTAAGCCGCGAGGAAAACATAATCATCTGGGACCGAACCGACGAAGAACTCCGAGAGGCCGGCTACAAAATCTCAACTTCTCCGGGCAGTCTGAAAATTTTCGGCACCGACAACCGGCGGGCAGGTTACCAGTCCGTGCCGACCGCTCACCGCCACCTGGGAAGTCTATTCTCCCGAATCCAGGCTGATTTCATTCAGGCCAGCATCAGCTTAGCCCTGCTCAAGGACCACGGTCTGGCCGGAGTGACCGCCGGCCTGAAAAACTATTTTGGCGCCATCCACAATCCTAATAAATACCATGATTCCAACTGCAATCCCTATATCGCCGAGCTGTTTGAAGCCGAGCCGATCCGCCAGAAGCATCGTCTGACCATTCTGGACGCCCTCCGGGTTCAGTACCACCGGGGTCCATCCTACCATCCGAAGTGGCTGGCCGCTTCCAAGAAGCTTGTCCTGAGCCTGGACCCGGTTGCTGCCGATAGCGTCGGCTGGAAGCTGATTGAAGAGCTCCGGAGACAGAACGGGTTGCCCTCTCTTAAAGAAGAAGGCCGCGAGCCGGGTTATCTCCTGACGGCAGAAAAACTCAACCTGGGACAGAGCCGGCTGGAGAATATCGAAATAATCGAAGAAGAAGTATAATAAAACAAAGGGAAAATGGACCGTCGCGATTTTCTGAAATGCTCGCTCTCCGGGTGCAGCCTGTGTCTGCTAACCGGGGCTTCGGCTACCGGTAATTTTCTGCCCGGCTCTTCCCCGGCCGGCGCCGGTCTGTCGCGGGTTGAAGCCCGGTACTACCGGAAGCTTCCCGACCGGGAAATAAGGTGCGACCTCTGCCCGAGGTTCTGCCAGCTCGGTGATAAGGAAAGAGGCTTTTGCGGCGTGCGGGAAAACCAGGACGGAAAGTACTATACCCTGGTCTATGGCCAGGTGGCCAGCCTGAACGTCGACCCCATCGAAAAGAAGCCCTTTTTCCATTTTCTACCCGGCTCCGAAGCCTTTTCCCTGGCCACCGCCGGCTGCAACCTGAGCTGCAGGTTCTGCCAGAACTGGGAAATATCCCAGATGCGCCCGGAACAGGTCAAAAACATCAGCCTGCCGCCCGAAGCTCTGGTCTCCACCTGCGAGCGTTATGATTGCCCGGTGATTGCATACACTTACACCGAACCGGTCATTTTCTTTGAATACATGTATGACAGCAGCCAGCTGGCCAGAAAAAAAGGAATCAGGAACGTGGTGGTAACGGCCGGCTACATCAATCCGGAGCCGCTGGCTGACCTGCTCCGCTTGGTGGATGCCATCAAGGTTGACCTCAAAGCGTTCAATCAGAATTTTTACAGCGAATATGTCCGGGGTGAACTGCAGCCTGTCCTTCAGACCATAAAACAGATTGCCCGCTCGGGAATCTGGCTGGAAATAGTTTACCTCGTCATTCCAACTCTCAACGATAACCCCACCGAAATCCGGGACATGTGTCGTTACCTCAAAGCAGAAATCGGACCGGATTACCCGATTCACTTCTCCCGCTTTCAACCGATGTATCTGGTGAAGAATCTTCCGCCAACCCCGGTGTCCACTCTGGAAAGATCAAGAGAGATAGCTTTAAGCGAAGGGCTGCATTATGTCTATCTCGGTAATGTTCCCGGCCACCCCGGAGAAAATACTTACTGTCCGAAATGTGGTAAATTAATAATCGAAAGATATGGCTATGTCATCAGAAAAAAGGAATTGAGCGGGAACAAATGCCGTTATTGCGGTCAGGTAATTGCCGGGGTCTGGAGTTAAAGACTTCATTCTGGCCCTTTCTGCTGGGTTTTCTGGCCACCGCTTTTCAGGTAATAATTCTCAGAGAATTTGAAGTCCGCTTTCAGGGCAATGAGCTGGTCTATGGACTGGTCCTGGCTTTCTGGCTGCTCGGCGGCGGCCTGGGAAGTCTGCTGGCTGAGAAAAATTTTCTGACCGTAATTAAACCGGCCGTATTCTACCGGAGCATAATAATCATCGCCGCGGCGCTGCTGGTTCTGCTCAGGCTGGCCAGGTTTGTCTTCGGGGTTCTGCCGGGGGAAATGGTAGGACCCGGGCCGCTTCTCCTGACCTCCCTGGTTATTGCCTCCGGTCTCAGCCTTCCGCTGGGGGCTCTGTTTGTCTTCAATGTTTTCTGGCAGAGGGGAAACCTGCTCCCGGTGTATCAGTTTGAATCGCTGGGAGCGGCCGCAGGAGGACTGCTGGTCTATCTGGTTCTGACCCCTTATCTCTCCAGCTGGCAGGCGGCCGCCCTGACCATCATTCTCGGCGGGCTGGCAATAAGCCTGGTATCAGGTTCCAGGAAGATAATCGCCCCGGCCCTGACCATAATGATCGCCACGGGCCTGTGGTTCGGAGACCGGCCCTCTGAAAAGATTTACTGGAAGCCCCTTCCCCTGGTCGGAGTCAGGGATTCACCATATGCCAGGCTCCAGGTGGTGAGATCGGGCGAACTGGTCTCGTTTTATGGCAACAGCTCACTGGCCTTTAATTTTCCCGACCCGGCCTCGGCCGAAGAAGCCACCCACTTTGCCTTCCTGCAGAGACCGGAAGCCTCCCGTTTGCTTCTGATTGGAGGCGGTCTTAACGGCACCCTGGCCCAGGCCCTGCAGTATCCACAGATCAGAGTGGACTATGTAGAACTGGACCCGGCCCTGGTGAAGCTGGCCCGGCAACTGCTTGATAACCGGCGGACAGGGCTGCTGGACCCGAGGGTGAAAGTTCATCTGCTGGACGGGAGAAAATTTCTCAAGACAACCCGAAATCGCTACGACCTGATTATCTGTAGCCTCCCGGAGCCGGCCAGCGCTCAGGTCAACCGCTTTTACACGGTGGAATTCTTCAGAGAGGTCCGGGCAAAGCTATCCGGAAACGGCGTCTTTTCTTTTCTGCTTCCCTCATCGGAAAGCTATCTTTCGCCGCAGAGGACAATTCTTCTGGCCTCTATTTACCATTCTCTAACGACGATCTTTCCCAGAGTGGAAGTAATTCCGGGCGATAATAACATCATGCTGGCTTCCGAAGGAGAGCTGGACACGGCTACTGACAGTCTGCTCGAAAAGATCGATCGCTATCACCTGAAAACTGTCTTTTTCAGACGAGAATTTCTCAGAAGCCGGCTCCATCCCCTGAAACGGGAATACCTGCTTTCAAGCCTGCGGTCAGTCGACAACCCACGCCTGAACTCAGACCGAATCCCGGTCAGCTATTTCTATCAGACTCTGATCTGGAGCCAGCAATTTAAGGGCCCGATCAGCAGAGTCCTGGACAGCCTGCAGCACCTGAGCCGATTCTGGCTTTTTGACTTTCCCCTGTTTCTTTTTTTGGCTTTAATTTTCTGCCTGCTCGCTTTAAGAAGAAAAAGTGGAGCGGTCTTTCTGCTGCCCGTTACAGTGATGGGGTTTACCACTATCGTCGCTGAGGTAGCTCTAATCCTGACCTTTCAGAGCCGGCTGGGTCTGGTTTACGGCAAGATCTCCCTGCTATTTACAATCTTCATGGCCGGACTTTTTCTGGGTTCCACCCTTGCCAGGAGGTCAGGCTTTCTCGGCCCGGGGCACCTGGTTGCTGTCCAGACAGGTTTTGTGATATTGCTGACTCTGGCTGGCCTGGCCCCGGCAGCAGCGTCCGAACCTGCTTTTTACACCCTGCTTCTGGTCATGGGATTTCTGGGCGGCTTTCTGTTTGTCGTCAGTAACTCAATCTATCTTCAGCACAAGGTAAGGTACGGACTTGGCTATTCGCTGGACCTATTTGGATCGTTCCTCGGGGCTCTGCTGGCCACCTCAACTTTCATACCACTTCTGGGGCTCGGGCTTCTTTTCAGCTTTCTTTTACTCTTAAACTCTTTCTGCCTGGCGTTCATTCTTCTTGAGCTCTATATCCTTAAATAATTGCCGGTGCAACTTTCTCTTTAAGGCCGGCTTCTATATAAT
>CAZDZU010000077.1:0-7823 GCA_964509995.1 uncultured Eubacteriales bacterium
GTTCCCATCAGGCCCAGACTTCCGACGACATACAACCCGATTTTTTTCTGGTCGGTGCTCAGATTATACCTCATTGAGTTCATAGCGTTCTGCAGAGCCCCGACAGGACAGGCACCAACAGCCGCCGGGCAGGAATAGCAATTCAGGGCCGGTACACACAAACCTTTGGTCCCGGCCTGGCTGATATTTCCCCTGAGGAGAGAGAGAAAATCCAGGTTGAATCCCAGGGCGGCTGCGATTTGGAAGATTCTTCTTTTGCTTTCTGTTGTCAATCTTCTGGCTTTCATGGCTCAGCTTCCTATCAGATTCCGATACATTCAAGACAGACGGTGACCGCTTTCTTCCAGACGACCCTGAACTCTCCGCTCAACAAGCCCAGGACGATGAAGGCTAACGACAGAAATAGAAAACTAAAAAATATTAATTTTCTTTTGTTCTTCATGATCACCTCTGGCGGGTCTCAACAGGCAGGTCGTCCCGGTTACTCCATTCATTAAAACTTCCGTCATAGAGCCGCACCTTCGGGTAATTGAGAAGATACTTCAGGGTTAAATAGGTATGTGAGGCCATCAAGCCCTGACCGCAGGAAACTATTATGGTCTTGTCCGGGGTTATGTCCATAGCCCTGAGATTTTCAGCTATCATTTTGAGGTCTTTCCAGGTTCCGTCTTCCTTGAGAAAAGAAGCCCAGAAAATGTTAATCGCTCCAGGGATATGACCGTTTCTCTTCCAGTTGCCGCGTTCTCCCGAGAACAATTCAGCCGACCTGACATCCAGCAGAACTGTATTCCTCTGATCGCGGTTTCTTACCTGTTCCAGCGTTGCCCGGACCGATTCGTCCGGGTTGACCTTCTGACCATAAACGGCTCGGCTCAGCCCGGGGTAATCGCGGGAAACTGGTCTGTTTTCATTCTTCCAGCGGTTAAAACCACCATCAAGAATAGCCCAGCCCGGATGCTTGATGTAATCAAGGACCCAGGCCAGGTAGGTTGCCCGGTAATTATTAATCTCGGTATAGATGATTATGGTCGTCTTGTAACTGATTCCCATTTCTTCAAGCAATCTGACCAGAGCTTCAACCGGAATAAGACGTCCGGGAACCCCATTCTGGGGCCAGCGCAGGGCGGTCTCGTCCAGATAAACAGCTCCCGGTATATGTCCGGACCAGTAATCTCTGATATCGGCTCTCATATCTACGACTCTCAGGCCGGGCTGATTAAGGTTGGCCTGAAGCCAGTCTCCCGATACCAGGCGCTGATTGAGGGGGGATTGTGCTTGCAGGGCAACACAAAAAATCAGGCTCAGGGCACAAAAACCTACCAGCCGGTTTGAACTTCTAATTAATCTTTTCATTTTTGTCTTTCCTTTTTGCTGAATTAATTCTAACTGACCAGCACCTTTTCCTGTCAATCAACTTTACTCCAGGGAAAACAGGTTATTCTTAACCTGGCGCAACCCATCGGAACCAGCCTGATGGTGGTTGCAGGTTGACTGGAAACAACCGGACTGGCCGGAACCTTGCCTACCATGCGGCCCTCTTCTTTCCACTCGGGGAGCCTCCTGGCCCGGGCTTCAAGAACCAGCGGAGCCGATTCCAGGGAAAATGGTTGATAACCAACTGCCCTCTTCTCGATAACTCTTATGTCCGCGGCAGGAATCTTTGGATCCAGCAGCAGGGCATAATTCCAGGGAGAAGCGGGCAGCACTTCCCAGGCCGGCCAGTCTTCGTTGCCGCCCGCCTTTTTCCATTCTTCCCTGATTTCCAGAGAATACCAGAGAGGACCCCTCTTAATAGAAGCGGCCTGCCCCGAGCCGCTCCAGAACTGAACCCTGACCGGTTCTTCGAATGCGATGGAGACCCGGTCGCCGTACTTCCAGGTGCGGTCAATGACCGCAAATTCTCCCGGGGCCTTAATTTCCTGGGGCCGCGTTCCGTTAACTGTAATAAAAGTCCTTTCTGCCCATCCAGGAATTCTCAGATAAAGCGGAAAAGGAACCGGCTCGTCGGTATAGACCGTCAGCTCAATCCGGCCATCAAAAGGATAGTCCGTGTCCTGAACAATCCTCACGACTTTGCCCTGGTTGCCAGCTCTGAAATTAACCATTGATGGTCCGTAAAAAACGGCGGCCAGTCCCTGGTCGGAAGTTGCCAGCCAGAGATGCTCAACATAGTATGGCCAGCCAAAGGCTACATTGTGCTGGCAGCATCGGTACTTCCAGGGGTCAAATGACAGGAGGATACCGGAGTTCTGGAAATCATGTTCACCGCTGCTGTCACAGGAAATGAGATTGGCAGCCGTCAGGTAATGCAGGGCTTTTAAGTCCGGCGTCATAGCCGCCGGCAGTGAATTAACAGCAATTTCTTCGGCCCGGTCTGCATAAATCACCTCTCCTGTTATTTTGAGAAGCGATTCAAAGCTATTCATAAATTCCACCATGGTGCATGTTTCTGCCCCCTGCCTCGGGTCGTTGTATCCCGGCCGGATATTCTCATCTGCCCCGAACATTCCACCCGGCTGTTGCCCGTAGGCATCCCTGACCTGCTTATAATTTCTCTCCACTGCCTCCAGCAGTTTCCGGTCTCCCGTTTGCTGGAAATAAACTCCCGGATACCTTAGGCCCATGGCAATATTGACACCATGATAGAAAGAGCTCTCTTCCCAGTTTCGGTCACGTTCTGGTGTCAGCACCGGGGAAGCCCAATCAGCAGTCCGCCGATATATCCTGTGGCCCAGGTCCAGAAGCCATTTTTCTCCGGTCCGGTTATACAGCCAGTAAATGCTTTCTAGATTTTCGCCGCCCCGGAGCTTCTGCCAGCTTCCCGGCAGAAGTTTTTCTTCGGGCAGGTTGAATTGATAACGGAAATAGGCCAGCATGAAATCGAGCACCCTTTGATCTCCGCTGAATTCATAGTAATTCTGGAGGCAGTTAAGGGCCACCATATTCGGCCAGAGATCATTGTTTTCTCTGTTTTCCACAGGACCAAAGTAACCATCCGGCTGCTGGCTTTTCAATATGGCTTCAATCCATTTGCGGGCGGTGGAAATCATTTCCGGGTCTCTGAGAAGAGAGGCCAGAACGCCATAACCCTTGAGCCAGTATGGCATCTCCTCCCAGCCGCGTCCTTTTAAGGTCAGCCAGCCTGAATCAGATTGAAGAAACCGTGATATCTCGCTCAGGCGTCCGGTCAGGCCAGCAGCCATGAGCCGCAGCTGACTCAGAAGCCAGCCCCTGGCTTCTATCTGGCCGAAAGAGAGCTTTATTAAAGGATTGGCCCGCAGGGGTAGCCTGTTGCCCGGATAATGAGTATTAATTCTATCGACAGGTGGGGTCTTGGCAGTCCTGATTTCGTTCACCGTCTGTCCTCCAGCTATACTTGTTACGGATAAGATAACGAGAATCATAACTGATAACAGGAAGCTCCTGTTCATAGCCTTCTCCTCTTTTACATTTAACCACAAATGAACCATCTTTACTAATTTCGTCGGGACCGGGGTTTATCGGACCGGCGGAGAAATTATATGATTCAAATCTGAACTTCATATATTTTTTTCATTTTTCCAAAACGTAAATCGGGATTAAAAACATAGGCGTAAAGATTGATGCTCCGGAAGTACGGGAAAAATCTGCTGCCGAAAAGACAGCTCTGAGAATAATAACCCTTATTCCATTCAATAACCCCGACCATTCCCTGCCCGGCCAGATAATTCAGTAAACAATTCACGACTTCTTTTTTTTCCTCTGAATTCAGCAGCTCCAGATGCAGGTGGTTCAACCAGGCCCAGCGTTCGACACTTTTTCCAAGATGCTCGTGTTCCAGATAATTGATCAGACCGACGAGTTGACCCCCTTTTCTGAGGGCGAGCGTTGAGGAGACCCCGGGATACATTATTTCCCTTTTCAATTCTTCTGGTCCGTTCCAGATTCTGGCCAGATCCACCCGGTCACTGTAGGAATTGAGGAGTTTAACGGCTTCTGGAAGGTCAGTCTGGCTAAATTCTTCAAGGCTCAGGCCTTCGGGCAGGCGGGAGGCCGGAAGCTTATCAGCCCCCCAGAGTTTTATGGCCATTTTTTCCCAGCCCTTGAGGCTTTCGGAATAACTGACCTTTTTCATGTCCAGGACCCGACCGAGGACAAACATCTTTTTGAGATACTGCAGTGGATGCCCTTCCATCTTGAATTTTTCTATCAACTGTGATGAACGATGCCCTGATTCAAGATAAAGCAGAGCGAAATCGTAGCGGGTTATTTCCTGATTGATTCTGACTGCTTCTTTTATAATTGCTCGGGCCAGGCCCTTTCTGGCCAGTTCCCTGCGACTGACCAGGAGGCAGCTGAGAATGGCCCGGAAATTCTGGCCGCGATAGTAAAAGGTCCGGGGAACATTGGCCAGGAAGGCCAGGATCTCCCCTTCCTTATAGGCAGCTATAAAATGTCGGGAATCAGGAGCCAGCTCCATCAGGTATCTGACAAACTCGGGTCGGTACAGATTGGGAAAAGATGAAATTCCGTATTCATCTCTCCAGGAGCTATGGGCCATTCTTTCCAGGGCTTCCAAATCACCACGAAAAGGTTCGATGACAACCCCGGCAAGGTTTGTTAACTCCGACATCTGACTCTCCTTTCAATTAAATTCATCCGGGAATATAAAATCAATCTGTCGGTTATCCACCTCGGCTTTCGGAGCCAATTATTTAGATAGATTCGATTATATTAAATTTTATAGGCTGTCTGAATCAATTTAATTCTGGTCAGGGGCGCTTTTTGCGGGCCAGGGCCCGGAATAAAATATTCTTCAGTATTTAATTCTTAAAAACTGTTGTGCTATAATGCCTCTCTTAAATTTTGGCGATCCAGTATATCCTGGTTCCAGTCATTCTTGATTAAAGGAGTCTCCTTTGATCGATAATCGCCTCTATAAACATCCTATTCTGCCAGTCGAAGACAGGCCCTTATTTACTTTTTATTTCCGCGGCCAGGAGCTCAGAGCCAGGGCGGGTGAAACCATTGCCTCGGCCCTGTTCGCCAATGGCATCAGGATTTTCAGCTACCATCACAAGGATGGAGCTCCTCAAGGAATTTTCTGTGCCAACGGCCAATGCGCTCAGTGTCTGGTGCTGGCCGACGGCTTCCCGGTAAAGTCCTGCATGGAATTAATAAAACCGGGAATGAAGATTGAACCGGTGGTGGGACGGCCAGAGCTGCCGCCAGTCGACCCGGAGGCAACTCTTGACCTCAAGCCGGTGGAAGAAATTGATGTTTCGGTGCTGATAATCGGCGGAGGCCCGGCCGGGCTGTCTGCCGCCATTGAACTCGGCCAGCGAGGGGTGGACTGCCTGCTGGTGGATGACAAACACCGGCTGGGAGGAAAACTGGTTCTCCAGACCCATCGTTTCTTCGGGTCAGTGGAGGCTGTTTATGCCGGCACCAGAGGAATTGATATTGCCACCAAACTGGAAAACGAGGTGCGGCGCTATCCGCAGGTAGGAATCTGGCTTCAGAGCACAGCGCTGGCGGTTTTCAGCGATAAGAAAGTCGGAATTCTCAAGGAAAACAGAAAATACGCCCTGGTCAAACCGAAGATTTTGCTGGTGGCGGCCGGAGCCAGGGAAAAATCATTGGCTTTCCCGGGAAATGACCTGCCGGGAGTCTACGGGGCCGGAGCTTTTCAGACACTGGTCAATCGCGACCTGGTTAAACCCACTGAAAAACTATTTATAGTCGGGGGCGGCAACGTAGGGTTGATCGCCGGCTACCATGCTCTCCAGGCCGGTATCAAGGTAGTTGGCCTGGTGGAAGTGATGCCCGAAGTTGGCGGCTATAAGGTTCACAAAGACAAGCTGGCCAGGCTGGGCGTTCCCGTTCTGACTTCCCATACCATTCTGAGTGCCAACGGAAAAGATTGTGTCGAATCAGTAACCATAGCCCGGGTCGATGAAAAATTCCGACCTGTTCCTGGCACTGAACGAACCCTCAACTGCGACACCGTCCTGATCGCGGTTGGACTTGACCCGGTCAACGAATTTTATCTTAAAGCCCGGGAATTTGGCCTTCCGGTTTATGCGGCCGGCGACGCCGAAGAAATAGCCGAAGCCTCGGCCGCCATATTTTCAGGCAAAATACGGGGGCTGGAGATTGCCAGAGAGCTGGGCGTCGTTCAGGCTGAAATTCAGGAAGACTGGTACCGGACGGCTGAGATCTTGAAATCCAGACCCGGTCCCACCTATCCAGAGCATTACCTGGAAAAAGAAGAAGGAGTGTTTCCGGTTATTCACTGCCTCCAGGAAATTCCCTGCGATCCCTGTTCGGCTGTCTGCCCCAGGAAGTTGATTGAAGTCGACCGCAGCGATGTCCGTAAGCTGCCTTTATTTTATGAAGAAAAAGAAGGCAAAGGATGCAGTGGCTGCGAACGCTGCGTGGTTTTCTGTCCCGGTCTGGCCATAACCCTGGTTGATTACCGCCGGAACCCGGAATTTCCTGAAGTTACCATTCCCTTTGAATTCTTAAAAGAAATCATCAATCCCGGAGATGAGGTTTCGGTGGTTGATATTTCCGGACAGGAACTGGCCAGGAGCCGGGTGACTTCTGTCAAATCCATCAAGGGCAACGACCGGACGATTCTGGTCAAGGTCCAGGTCCCTAGAGCAGTGGCCAAGAAAGTCAGCGGACTGAAACTGCAACCGGAAATTACCGAAATTGAAGGAAAATATCAGGAAAGAATTCCCGACGAAGCGATCATCTGCCGCTGCGAAAGAGTCACCGCCGGAGAAATCCGGAAATTGATCAAAGATGGTATCAGGGATATAAACGAGATCAAGACCATAACCAGAGCTGGCATGGGGCCCTGCGGGGCCAAGACCTGCACTCCGCTGGTTCATCGCCTGTTCCGCGAGGAAGGCGTTCCCGAGAGTGAAATTGTCGACCAGCCGAAGCGGCCGCTGTTCATAGAGGTGCCGCTGGGATTGTTTGCCGGTCTGGAAAGAGGAAAGGAGTCCGGGAATGAGCCGCGCTGATTACGATGTCATCATAATCGGAGCCGGCAGTGTTGGCACCCCGGCTGCCCTGTTCCTGGCCAGGAAGGGATTCAGGGTGCTGGTGATCGACCGTAACCCCAGTCCCGGCCAGAGTTCCAACAAGAGAGCGATCGGCGGCTTAAGGGCCACCCATTCCGACCCGGCCAAAATCAAACTTGGCCTGCGCAGCCTTAAGATTTTTTCTACCTGGAAAGAAACTTACGGTGATGAGATTGAATGGCATCAGGGTGGCTATTGCTTTGTTGCCTATCGGGAAGAAGAAGAAAAGACGCTTAAAGAAGTCTTGCCCCTTCAAAAAAGACACGGCCTGAAGATTGACTGGCTGGAAGCAGAGGAACTGCGAAAATTGATTCCCGACCTTAATCCCCGCGGGCTTAGGGGCGGAACTTTTTCCCCCGAAGACGGTCATGCCTCTCCCCTGCTGGCGGTGGAAGCTTTCTACCGCCAGGCCAGGAACTCCGGTGCTCAATTCCGATTCAGGGAAAATGTCACCGGCCTGATAATTGAAAATGGAAAGATCAGCGGGGTGGTAACCGATTCCGGGAAATATGAAGCTGGAGTGGTCATTAATGCTGCCGGGGCCTGGGCCGCGGAGGTAGCCAGGCTGGCCGGAATGGAAATTCCGGTCAACCCGGATTCACATGAAGCGGCCGTCACCGAACCGGTCCAGAGATTTTTTGAGCCTATGGTAGTCGATATCCGGCCGGTCAAAGGTTCAGCCAACTATTATTTTTACCAGCATGCGACCGGCCGGATATCGACTACCATAGGCTCAAAAAATCTCTGGAC
>CAZDZU010000078.1:0-5578 GCA_964509995.1 uncultured Eubacteriales bacterium
GAGTGACTGACAGCCAGAACAAACAGACCGGCAGAATCAGCATTTTTCGTTTGAACATGGGGCACTCCTCTTCATCCGATTATCAACCTTCTTATTTATCAATCTCTAAAAATTCTGGAAAAGTCAAAATCCTCTTCCAGAATTTCGTTCTTGAATTCTCCGATCTTCCTGCCCGTCTGAATGAGCCGGCTGATCTCCTGAGTTCCCTTCCTGGTGCCAAACCAGATGGCTCCGATGACAGTGTCTTCCTTGAGCACCAGTTTCTTGTAAAGGCCAGAGTCGGGTTTATGCCTGGTCAGAATTTCATATTCGGGAATCTCCGGGTTGACCAGGCCGACAGAGGTCAGGTAAATTCCCACCACCTTAAGGGTGCTGGCCGGGATCGTCCCCTCATATTTTTTTGTCTGACCGCAGAGGTTATAGGCCAGGGCCCGGGCCTGGTCAAAAGCTGCCGGGATCAGACCATATATTCTGCCCCGGTGCTCGGCCACATCGCCGGCGGCATATATCCGGTCGTGACTGGTTTTTAAGTAGTCATCAACTATCACTCCCCGCCCGCAACCCAGACCGGCCTGAAGAGCCAGGTCCAGCCTCGGCTTGACACCGGAGGCAATGATGACCGCGCCGGCCTGTAGTGTCTCCCCATCCTTAAACCGGATTCCTGACACCTTCCGGTCGCCGAGAATCTCAGATACTTCCCGGCCGACAAAAAACCTGATACCCAGTTTTTCCAGATGAGATCGCAGCAAACTTGCCCCGGTCTCGTCGAGCTGCCGGGGAAGAAGACGGCTGAAGACTTCAACCACCGAAACCCGAGCCAGGCCTCTGAAGTTCAGTGCCCGGGCGATTTCCAGACCGAGAAGTCCTCCACCCAGGATTACAATTTCTGGCCTGGAGCTAATAAAATCCAGCAGTTCCAGGACATCATCCAGGGTCCGGACGGCAAAGACCCCTTCCCGCTCCGCCCCCGGAAGGGGCGGGATAAAAGGACAGGCTCCGGTGGCCAGCACCAGCCGGTCGGCTTCCAGACTGCTTCCGTCTTCGAAAGTAACGGCCGGTTTTCCCGGGTCAAGGCTGACCGCCCTCAGTCCGAGCCTGACTTCCAGCCTCTGTCTCTCGGCCCAGCCTTCGTTAAAGGCAAAAACTTTTTCCCGTGGAATTGATCCGGCCAGAAAATCAATCAGGTTGGGTCTTGGATAATAGGGGTGTTTCTCTTCGCTGACGATGATTATCTCCGCCGTCGAATCGAGTTCTCGAACCGTCCGGCCGCAGATGGTGCCGCTAAGACCATTGCCGAGTATGACAATTCTCATCTCATCTCTTTCTGCCGGACTCAGGCCGGTCTCATCAGCTCATTTTCTGAAAAAATTCTTTCCCCACTCCGCATTGCGGACAGACCCAATCATCGGGCAGCGACTCAAATAGCGTGCCGGGCGGAATGTTGTTGTCGGGGTCGCCGATTTCCGGGTCATAGATGTAACCGCAGGCAGTGCATTCCCATTTTCCCATAATCGTCTTGCCTCCTTTCGATTATTCTTTATTATAAACTACCCGGGAATTAAAACAACCGCCAATCCGGCTCCCGGCCGCCGGCAATTTCCAGAATCTTTTCCTTCAGCCGGCAGTTCCGCTGAACCGGCTTATCGTTCTTGATGGCGATATGCAGCGCCCGGTAGGAACCGATGATGACACTCAATTTACGGGCTCTGGTCAGAGCAGTATAGAACAGATTTCTCTGGAGCATAATGTAATGCTGGGTCAGCAGAGGCATGACCACGGCCTGGTATTCGTTGCCCTGAGCCTTATGCACCGAAATGGCATAGGCAAGCACCAGATCGGCCAGCTCATCCTTTTCGTAAAAAATCAACCGGCCGTCAAAGTCAACCAGGAGACCGAAACGCTCCGGATCCACCTGAACCACAGTCCCCAGGTCCCCGTTAAAAACTTCCTTATCATAATCGTTTCTGACCTGCATTACCTTGTCGCGAACCCGGAATTCTTTCTGACCAACCTTCAACCCGGGGGTTCCGGGATTGAGTACTTTCTGCAGTTCCAGGTTAAGGTTATCCACTCCGGCCTGCCCGCGGTACATCGGCGCGATGACCTGAATCTGGGTGGAGAGAGGGCTCAGGTTCAGTCGCCTTGGAATGTTGTACTGACAGAGTTTCAGAATGAGCTTGAAAACTTTCTCTTCGTCTTCCTGGTGGAAGAAATAAAAATCGGATTCCGGGTCGTTGCGCCGGGGATAGACCAGCGATTCCCCGCGCTGGACCCGGTGAGCGTTGACCACAATCAGGCTTTCTTCTGCCTGGCGGAAAATTTCATCGAGCCGGATGACTTCGACCACTCCGGAGTCGATCAGGTCCCGGAGCAGGTTGCCCGGTCCAACCGGAGGCAACTGATCTTTATCTCCAACCAGAATAAGCCGCATATCGGGTGGAACGGCTCTTAACAGGTGATACATCAGGGGCAGGTCAATCATGGAAACTTCATCCACAATCAGGGCTTCGCCCCGCAGGGGATGCCCCGGACCACGTTTGAACCGGCCTTCTTTCGGTTGAAACTCCAGCAGGCGATGAATGGTTTTTGCTTCCCGACCGGTGGTTTCGGCCAGACGCTTGGCTGCCCGGCCGGTGGGAGCCGCCAGAAGAATTCTTTTCTGCCAGCTTTCAAAAATCTCGACCATGGCCCTGACAATGGTCGTCTTACCGGTCCCCGGGCCGCCGGTAATGATGATGATTTTTTTGCGCAGGCTGCTGACGATGGCCTTCTTCTGCTGCTCGGAAAATTTAAGTCCGCATTTTTTCTCCACTTCGGCTATTCTGACTTCCGGGTCAAAGTCGGGAGCGGCCGCCGCCTGGGCAGCCATCCGGGAAATGATGCCGGCCACTTCTTCCTGGGCCTGAAAGAAAAACGGCAGGTACAGGGCAGCTTGCTCATTCACAACTTCCCTGACCAGGGCCCCTGCTTCCAGAAGGTTATTCAGCGCCCGGTTCACCTTCTCCGGCTCAACCTCCAGCTCCTGGCTGCACCTTTCCCTGACTTCATTTTCATCCGAAAAAACATGCCCCTGTTCGTTGTCTTTTTCCAGAAGATAGAGGATGAAAGCCCTGACTCTTTCCGGAGAATCGGCCGGCAGCCCCAGTTTAAGCGCAATCTGGTCGGCCGTTTTGAAGCCAACTCCCCAGATATCAAGGCAGAGCTGGTAGGGATTGCGGCGAAGAACCTCAAAAGATGCCTGGCCGTAGGTGCGGTAAATCTTGTAGGCCAGGGTGGTAGAGATATTGTGAGCCTGGAGAAAGATGATCAGGTCCCTTATTTCTTTATGTTCTTCCCAGGATTTTAGAATTTCAGAAAATTTTTTCTCGCCGATCCCGTCCACCTGTTTTAACTTTTCGGGCGACCGGTTAAGGATATCGACCGTCTGCTCGCCGAATTTTTTCACGATCCTCTGGGCCAGGACCGGGCCAACTCCCCTGATCAAACCGGAAGCCAGAAACCTCTCCACTCCCCGGACTGAAGAGGGCAGGGTTAGAGTGAATGATTCCATCTGGAACTGGGGTCCGAAGCGAGCATTTTTTTCCCGGCGGCCGGTCAGTTTAAGACACTCGCCTGGAGAAAGCGGCGGGAAGTTGCCGACAACCGTGATTTCTTCGCTCTCGGTTTTGAGCCTGAAAACGGTATAACCGTTCTCGGGATTATAAAAAATTATCTGTTCTACCGTTCCTTCCAGACATTCCATGAGTTTTAAGACACTCCGCCCCGCAGCCTTAGTTCGCTTTCAGAATCACCGGATCACCCGGTTCCAGACCCAGCACTTCGAACGCAGGTTTTCTGTAGACGGCAATTTCCAGCAATCCCAGGCTGTTGATGAGGAAAAACGGTCGGTCCGAACCGGAAGAGGAATAACTGGCCGCCATTTCGGATATTTTCTTCTTCCCTGCCAGGAGAATCAGATTGGCCCCGCGGTTCCTGGTCAGGAACCGGGAGATTAATTCCTGGCTGAGATTGGTGATTAGATTCCCGAACCGGTCACGATAGACAATCTGTCCCTGAATCTCCTGGTTTCTCAGCTGGGGTTCGGGCAGTTCCAGCCTGACAGGATTTCCTGCCGGCCGGCCCAGCTCGACCGGGGACACCCCCAGACTCAGCCAGGCAGCCAGCGGAGCCATCTTATCCCGCCCCTCAAAGCTGGACCTCCGGTCAGTCAGAAGATGCTCTCGACCGTTGAGTTCCATAATTTCCGGGTCTTCCTGCTTGAAGACAAGCGACAGAACCCCGTTGTCGGGAGCAATAAAATAATAACGCTGGCTTCTGGCCAGCAGAATCCGGCGTTCACTGCCCACTCCCGGGTCGACCACGGTTAAAAAAATTGTCCCGCCGGGAAAGAAGCGATAGCAGGCCCAGAGAACAAAGGCCGCCGCTGTCAGGTCATACTCCGGAACTTCATGGCTTATATCGACAATGGCGCATTCGGGGTTGATCGACAGTATGACTCCCTTGAGCGAGGCTACAAAATAATCTTTTGTGCCAAAATCGGTCAGCAGCGCAATACAGCTTTTGCCCATTCGACTTAAAATTCCGGTCGGAATAATCTTATTGCAGATGTCGGGAGGGGTCAATATTTTTCTGGCCAGAAATCTGGCTTAAAAGATAACCTTGAGCATCCGTTTCCAGCGGGTCTTGAAGACGAAGCGGAAAAATTTTCTGACTTTATCCTTTACCCCATTTTTCTGATAGGCATCTTTTTCCGCTTCGTAGGAAAAATAAATCATCCAGGGACGTCCCTTTATGTAAGAAGTCGGCAGAAAACTCCAGTAGCGGCTGTCCAGACTGTTATCACGGTTGTCGCCCATCACGAAGACGTGGCCGGGAGGCACCACCACCGGTCCGAAATTGTCCCTGATGACATCGTCATACTGATAAAAATTTCCCTTCTGAAAGATCTGAGAATCGTTATGGACCTTGTAACGCTCTTCCAGCGGCCGGTCGTTGATAAAAACTTCCTTGTCCCTGATTTCTACCTTCTCCCCTTCCAGGGCAATGACCCGCTTGACAAAATCCTTGCTCAGGTCTCGTGGCCATTTGAAGACCACAATGTCCTGGCGTTCGAGCTTCTTGGCAGGCAGGATGAGAGCTTCCAGTGCTCCCTGAGGCCGGGCATAGACAAATTTGTTTACCAGAAGAAAATCGCCAACCAGAAGAGTGGGCTCCATGGAGCCGGTCGGAATCTGAAAGGCCTGGACCACGTAGGTCATGACAAAGAACACAAAGACGGCCGTCTCCGCAATGAGCTCAAAATATTCGCGGAACAGGCTTTTCTCCCTTCTGGGCTTTTTTTCCTGTTCCTTTATTTCTTCTACTTCCCGGTCGAACTTTTTACCAAGCATCGCCATTGCTGTCGTCCTTAATTTTTTGTTAATATTACTCTATTTCCGGCTGCCATTCAACCCGGGTAAGCTTTTCGAATACGGGCAGGCAATTATATATTTAAATTAAGGAATGGCCGTCTCAAATCAGCTTGACAGACTTTCGGATAAGGTTTTTACTTAAAACATGATTATTTCTCTTTTTGGTT
>CAZDZU010000078.1:5588-7798 GCA_964509995.1 uncultured Eubacteriales bacterium
CTTTGTGGTTATCACCAGTCGGGCAAGACCTGCCTGTTTGAAATCCTGAGCGGCAGGAAGGTAGACAGCCATCATGCGGCTGCCGGACAGCGCCATGAAATACCCCGGGCGGTCTGCGGGGTGCCCGACCCCAGGCTTAACCTTCTATCTTCCCTGTATCCCGAAAGAAAAAAAATACAGGTCCACCTGGAAATCGAAGATTTTCCCGGGCTGGTCTCGGGTGATATCTCTACCAGTCAGTATCTTTCCCAGCTGCGAAAGACAGACGGACTGGTCCATGTCGTCCGTGGTTTCCGGGACCCGGACATTGTTCATCCTCGGGGTAAAATCGGCCCGGCAGATGATATCAGGTGCCTGACTGAAGAACTCATCCTCTCGGACCTGATTATGGTCAACAGCCGCCTGGAAAAACTGGAAAAAGACCTGCGGAAGATGAAGGACCAGGAAGCCCAGAAAGAAAAATATTTGCTGGATAAATTAAAGCCGCTGCTGGAACAGGGCCAGCCGATCAGGGGTTTTCCCCTGTCTGCCTCCGAAGAGAAGATGCTGCGGGGCTTCTGTTTTCTGTCGCTCAAACCGATTCTCCATATGATTAACCTGGATGAGCAGGATCTGGCCAGCCTGCTGAAACCGGAGCTTCTCCTTCCCGGACTGGGGCCGGAAATCCAGGTGCTGGCCTTCTGCGGGCGGATTGAAAAAGAATTGCTGGAGCTGGAAGATGAAGACCGCCAGCTCTTTATGGAAGGCTACGGTCTGAGCGAGAACACCCCGACCCGTTTCTTCCGGAAAGTGTATGAAGTGATGAACCTGATAAATTTCTACACCATAGGTAAAGACGAAGTCCGGGCCTGGGCTATAAAGAAAAACACTCCGGCCGTCAAGGCTGCCGGCGAGATACATACTGACATTGAGAAAGGTTTTATCCGGGCCGAAGTCATACCTTTTGAAGAGCTGATCAGGCAGGGCTCCTGGCAGAGCGCCAGGGAAGCCGGACTGTTGAGGCTGGAAGGCAAAGACTACCAGGTCCAGGATGGAGACGTGATTTACTTCAGGTTTGCCCAATGAGCAACAGTTTCACCATCGCCGCCCGCGATCCTTCCTGTCAGGCCAGAGCGGGCATCCTGGAAACCCTGCACGGAACGATAGAGACACCGGTTTTTATGCCCGTGGCCAGCCAGGGTACTGTCAAAGCCCTGACCCATGACATTCTCCATCAACTTGATTGCCAGATTATCCTGGTAAATTCTTACCACCTCTTTTTGAGGCCGGGAGTCGAGCTGGTTCAGAAAATGGGCGGGTTACATCAGTTCATATCCTGGCCGAAGGCAATCCTGTCCGATAGCGGTGGATTCCAGGTTTACAGTCTGAGCCCGCTGGTAAAGATAAGCGAAGAGGGGGTGAGATTTTCCTCTCATCTTGACGGAAAAAAAATATTCCTGACTCCAGAAGAAGCCGTCCGGATCCAGGCCGGCCTGGGCACCGATATAATGATGTGCCTGGATTATTTCCCCCCATATCCTTACAGTGAAGAGCAGGTCGCCTATTCGGTCGGATTGACCGGTCGCTGGGCCCGACGCTGTCGGGAAGAATACGACCATCTTGAGGCAGAAACCCAGCTCTGGGGCATCACCCAGGGTGGAGTCTTCTGGCCCTATCGCCAGAAGAGCATTGAAGAAGTCGTCAGCTGTGGATTCCATGGTTACGCCCTGGGCGGACTGGGTATCGGCGAGCCCAAGTCCCAGCTCTACGAAATTCTGGAGAAGTCCAGCCGCCTGCTTCCTGAAGACCGCCCGAGATATCTGATGGGAATGGGCTACATTGAAGACATCCTGGAAGCTGTGGAAAGGGGGGTGGATTTCTTCGATTGCGTGTTGCCGACCAGAAATGCCCGAAACGGCACCCTTTTTACCAGCCAGGGCCGGGTGGTAATCAAAAACCAGAAGTACGCCGCTGATCCCCGGCCGGTGGATGAAAACTGCGGCTGCTATACCTGCCGGAATTTCTCCCGGGCTTACCTGAGGCATTTATATGAAAGAAACGAGATCAGTTCCGCTATCCTGAACACCATTCACAATTTGTACTATTATCTTGACATATTCAAGAAAATCAGGCAAAGTATTCACTCTAATTCATTCCGGTCGTTCAAAAAAGCAATCATTGAAAAAAATTTGAGTGAATAGGATAAAGAGATGAGTTTTTTAACCTTACTC
>CAZDZU010000079.1:0-7461 GCA_964509995.1 uncultured Eubacteriales bacterium
GTCGCCAAAGGCGGAAATCTCCTGCTAAACATCGCCCCGGGCCCGGACGGCACCTGGCAGCCGGGTGCCTACGACCTGCTCAGAGAATACGCTGCCTGGCTGAAAATAAATGGCCAGGCTATTTACAATACCCGGGCCCTGCCTCCTTACAAAGAGGGCCGGGTCTGTTTTACCGGGGGAAAGGATGGCTCGATCTACCTGATCTACCTCTCCGCTGAAGATGAAATGCTGCCCGAAAGAATAACGGTTAAAGCTTTCAGGCCCGGGCCCGGGGCCAGAATATCGATGCTGGGAGTCGCCCGGGAAATTGCCCTTAAGCCCGTCGGCTCTGGCTTTGAAATATCAATCCCACCTTCTGTCCGCCAGAATCCTCCCTGCAAATACGCCTGGGTTTTCAGGTTGACCGGGGCTTCAAACTGAGTTGACAAATTATTTGCCGGTTCTTATCTTTTAATCAGGGAAAGAAGGGGCCCGGCCCGAACTCCTAACTTGTGCTTCTTCTGTGTCCCTCGCCCCTTCTTATTCCTCAGGAAGGAGGTAAAAATGAGAAGGGGAAAAACAGGTTTCCTGGCTTTAACGGTTATTTTTTTCTTTGGCTTTATCGTCAATAATTCGGAAGCCGGTATTTTTACCTACCGAGAAACGGCCGTTAAACTTCCATCCGGCACTCCGGTCGAAATTAAACCCGGAGCGATAATTTTCCACCTGGACGAAGGCCGTCTGGAAATCATCCCCGAAGGCGATAGCCTTAAGGTCCGGGCCAGCGATAAGAATGGAAAGCTGGTTTACACCGGAACCCAGGGCCGGGTTTTTTCCGAATGTCAGCCAGAAAAATTTCAGAAGCTGAAAGCGACCGATGCCGATTACAGATTTATACGCTTTGTCCTGGGAAAGCCGGAAATCGACCCCGCCGGCCGGGGCGTCCTGATACCTGCCGGCACCCGGATCGAAAAGGCGGCCGATGATATCTACCGTTTTCATCTGGAAAATGGCGAAGTCATTTCCTTTAAATGCAGATCGACCGGGGAGGACAAGATCGGCGATTGCACCAGATACACCCGCGACGGCAAAATCATATACACCAGGACCAAGGTCAAGCTCTGCCGGATGACTTCTCTGGAAGAACTGAAATCCATGGGCAGCGAGCTTCGGGAAGACCTCTGGGTTCAGTTTGTTACCGAAAGTAAGGGCTGAAGTCAGATTGACGGCGCCGGGTAAGTGGCCGGGTCAGGCGGCCGTCGGGGAGGGATTATTATTTTCATAGAAGTCTGAGGCCCCGCTGTCAGCCGTTAAATAAATAAAACCGGCCGGGGGTGATTTCTTATAAACCTACCCAAATCGGAGCCGTGGCCAGCAAATTGATCATCAGGTCTTTTGCGGCCAGTATTTTGAGACCTTTTTCATTACCCGGCAGCATCACGGATTGCGCTCCGGCTCCGGCCTGAACTCCGGTTTTCCGGCGGACAGGCCCCGGGACTTAACTTCAGTCTGTCCCGTGGCAATCTCTTTTCGAGGTTATTTCCGGTCGAATGGCTTCTGGTATTTTTTCTGACCCAGGGGCTGCCACTCTCCGTAGGATTCTTCGGCCACCCGGCATTTGCCACCTGAAGTCCAGGTAAAACCGTAATTGTAGCCAAACCACAGGTATTTATCCCCGCCGCCGTTTGCGGTGGTGATGATATAACGGGCAGCAACGTTCCCGATGCCCAGAGCTCGCCCGCCTGGGGTGTCCACATCTCCCTTATTGGCGTCAAAAGGAATCCAGCCGTAGGGCGGGAGATAAATTTCATTCCAGCGGTGGAAGACATCGTCAAAACTGGCATCGTCACCCCGCAGACTGACCGCCCCCACGTAACGGGCCGGCACTCCAAGGGCCCGGCAGAGGGCGATCAGCGAATAGGTGTACTCAGAACAGGAAGCGGTTCCCCGTCTCAAGACGGTCGGAGCAGGATTCCAGCCGCCGACAGGCTTCAGGTTATAGCTCAGGTGGTCAATCAGATATTCGTAGATTTTTCTGGCAATCCAGTAAGGATTCTTTTCACCGCCGGCAATTTTCCGGGACAGTTCCTGGATAAAAGGGTCGTTGATACAGTACTTATCGCCATCCACCAGATATTTCTTCTTGATATCGTCTGGAATCTGGTCCAGTCCGCCCACCTTGTCAGGGTAGATAAAATACTCCACGGCGTAGACCCGGGCCTTAACTGACCACCCCGGTTGAACGATAGCCGGAGCTTTAAGATTTTTATAACTGAAATGAGCGATTTTCTGCCCCCAGGCATCGGTTATCATGGCCGCCGGCTTCTCCAGGAACTCCACCGGTCCGAGAAGTCTCTGGTTATCACGGTCTTCCGGGAGCGGCAGATAGATGTCAAGACTGGTTACCATGCCCGGGCCATAATTGCGAAACTCCTTCCCAAAACGGAGCTCCAGCTCTTTCTCGTCCCACAGACTCACGATGTCACGGTCAAAGACTCTTATCCTGTAGATTTCATCATTCTCATAATCGACATTCCAGAGATACTCGCCGTCAAAAGCCAGTCCGGCTGGCCAGGGTCCGTAAGAACGAAGAGAAGACAGACACCAGCCGCTGGCCGGATCCACCAGGAAGACACGGTCCAGCGCCCGGTCGGTCACCCAGAGGTACTTGCCGTCAAACTCCAGGCCGGCCGGCTCTGAGCCCGGAGCGGCAAAGGTCTGGATCATCATGCCGTCAACCGGAGAAACCCGGAGAAGGCTCTTGTTCCTGACATCGGTCATCCACAGGTCTCTGCCGTCCCAGGCCAGGTCTCGGGGACGGTCGCTGTTTGATTCCAGAGCTTTAAGCACTGCTCCGGTTTCCGGGTCCAGGCAGTAAACCAGCCTTTCCGCCGAATCAACGTGCCAGAGGTACTTTCCGTCCCAGGCCAGTCCCTCCGGATGATAACCCGGCGAGTCAAAAGATTTGACCACTTTGCCGGAAGCCGGGTCAATCTTGAAAATCTTATCCAGCCGGCTATCGGCCAGCCAGAGATGCTTCCCGTCAAAAGCCAGGCCGGTTGGCAGAGGGCCGGGGGTCTTTATGACTTTAACCACCTCGCCAACCCTGGCCAGAGTGGGACAGACCAGCAAGCTGAAGAGGACCAGGATTAAAAGAGCCCGTTTCATTTTCTCCCTCCTCTCAAGACACTCATACAAATCTTATTCTAATTATATAAATTATTGGACCTGATATGCCAGCCATGACCCTGATTGCCTGCAGGAAGAGGGTATGACTGAGCTTACCGGCCAGTTAATCTGGATTCTGCTTGAAGATGGCGACCGTCAGTGAAGATGAATTTCTTCCAGCCTAAAGCCGGTTTCAGGAAATAAGCCTGCCTTTCTTCCCTGGTTCTGGCCTGATTTTCTAAACCCGCCGGAGGAAGGGTTTCCCGGCCGGACCGGAAACCGCGCGTGATCTCAGCTCTCCCGACCCCGGGTCAATCCTGAAGAATTGAATATTTGAATGAAGTAAATGCCCGCAGGCTGGATGAAGTGTCTTTGCACCGGGACCGGTTATATATTCAGCATAAAACCATATTTTTTTAACCAGCGCCTCTTCCGGAGATAGTCGGGCATCTGCTCCGCAACCAGGTTCCAGAAAGCCCGGGAATGATTCTTTTCCCTGGTATGGGCCAGCTCGTGGATGATGACGTAATCGATTATTTCCGGAGGAGCCATTATTAACCTCCAGGTCAGGCTGATTGTCCCCCGGGCCGAGCAGGATCCCCAGCGGGTCCGGGCTGAAGAAAGACGGAATTTCCGGAACCGGAATCCGTTAAGGGCAGCCAGCTGCTTCAACCTGGTGCTTAAATAATCTCTGGCCAGCTGGCGGTAAAGCCTGATAAAAAGCTCCTTGGCCATATCCCCTGCCGCCGATGACAGAATAAAAGAATTTCCGTCAAAAGCCAGAAAGCGACGGTTCGGGGCTGCCAGTCGCAGTGGATATTCTCTGCCAAGATACAGGAAAACCTCCCCTTCTTCGAATTTTCTCGGCTTATGAAATTTTTGCCTCTCTTCCACTTCAGCCAGCTTCTTTTTTATCCACTGCCGGTGCTTTCTGATCACCTCCTCAATCGAGGTCCGGCTCAGGTCTTCCGGAGCCCTGACAATGAGCTCTCCGCGGTCGCTGACCTCCAGACCGACCGTTCTTCTCCTGGACCTGCGGATCCGCAACTTTAATTCAGGGCTCATGCCTACTCTATTATTACATCCATTGATAATGGTCAACTCTGGTAAAGCCGGCACCCATTCAAAATCAAGCCTCCAGATAATAAAGCCTGCAACTCACAGTCAGACCTGACAGACATTCTGCGAACCAGGTTAGGCGGGAAAAAGCCGGATACCCTCGGGCTGGAAATAGTCAGATTGCTGGTTGATCAGATAGAGACCAGGATAAACAAGCACATAGGGCAGGAAAAAACTTTCGAAATAACATTCAGAAGAGATTGAGCCGGGACGATCCCCAATAATCTCCAGTCATCATTCAACTAGGAAAACCAGTCCGCGTTCTCTGAAGAGAGAAGCTGGCCCCGGGTTAATATTAAATATCCCTCCGATTTTTCGCTTCCTTCAAGAATGATCGCCCGGGTATATCAAGAAAGTCAGATTTGACTTTGCAGAGTCTTGAAATTATCATAAATTTTAAGAGCGGGATCCCGGGAATCTGGAAAAATTTGGGAGATAGAGATGACCAGATTCGGGAGGAATTCTGGAGCCAAAACTGCCGGTCGTGCCGTCCGGTCAGGTTTTCTGGCATTCTGGTTGATTGGCTCGTTATTATTTTTCTGGAGCTGCTCTCTGGAAAAAATGACCCTCAGGAAAGTGGCCGGGATGCTGACCGCCCCGTCTTCCGGAAACGTTTTTACCGGAGACGACGACCCGGAGCTGGTGGCCGGAGCTCTGCCCTTTGCCATCAAGCTTTATGAATCGCTTCTGGCTTCACTGCCCGACCATCGTGGACTCAGGCTGCGCACCGGCAGCCTTTACATAATGTACGCCAATGCTTTCATTCAGACTCCGGCCGACATGACCCCGGCTTCCGAAATTGAGTCCCGCCAGGCTCTTCTGGCCAGGGCAAAAAAACTCTATCTAAGAGGAAGGGACATTCTGATTGCCGGACTCGAAAAGAAAAATCCCGGGCTGCTATCAGAGCTTCAGGCCAGGCAATTTCAGAAGGCGCTCTCCGTTTTCAACCGGCAGGACATCGATTTTCTTTACTGGGCCGCGGCCGGCTGGGTGGCCGCTTATTCCCTGGACCCATTCGACATGTCGATCGGACTGACGCTCCCGCAAGCCGCGGCTCTCATGAACCGGGTTCTCGAACTCGACCCGGCATATTCCAGAGGTGCGGTTCATAATTTCTATATCCTCTATTACGGTTCTTTGCCCGAAGCTCTGGGAGGCGACCAGAACAAAGCCCTGGAACATTTCAAGAAGGCAGAAGCCCTGGCCGGGAGAACCGATACCAGTTATTTGCTTTCCCTGGCCACCACTGTTTCTGTCAAGAATCAGAACCGAGAACAATTCCTTGAGCTGATCAAAAAGGTTCTGGATTTTGACCCTAACCAGGCCCCCGACACCCGCCTGGTGAACATCCTGAACAAGAGAAAGGCCGCCTGGCTGCTGGAGCATGTGGACGATTTTTTCCTTCCCGCGGAAAACAACAGGCACCCTGAAAATAAAGAGGTCTTTATATGAAAAGGACACTGCCTTCTGTAATTCACATCATATTTGCTCTCCTTTTGGTCTGTTCATTAAACAGCCTTAAGCTCCGGGCAGCCATAGAGATCAAGATCGGTAGTGTGGCTCCGGACCGTTCTCCCTGGCACAATGCCCTGCTCAAAGTCGGACGGGACTGGGAAAAAATCACCAACGGCCAGGTTAAAATCCGGATCTATCCCGGAGGAATTGCAGGCTCCGAACTGGACATGCTCAGGAAGGTCAGGCTCGGCGTTCTGCAGGGAGCCATGTTAACAATAACAGGAATGATGAAAGTTGAAAGGTCGGCTCTGGTTTTTAACCTGCCCTTCCTGTTTAATTCAGACGCCGAGTTCAGTTATGTTTTTAACAGACTTAAACCGATCTTCGAAGCTAAAATGGAAGAGAATGGATTTAAAGTGGTCCACTGGACTCAATCGGGGTGGGTTTATTTCTTTAGCAAAGGGCAGATGCTCAATCCGGAAGATCTGAAAAAATTCAGAATTTCGATAACCAAAGACGACCCCGACCTGGAACAGGTCTGGAAGAGTATGGGCTATAAAGTTGTCCCTCAGGATACGAAAGACACTCTCATCGGTCTGGAAAGTGGTATGGTTTCAGCCATCTACCTTCCGACCGTAATGGCCGCTTCCGGCCAGTATTTTGCCATCGCTTCCCACATGCTGGACCTTAAACTGTCTCCCCTGGTGGGCGGGCTGGTCCTCAGCCTGAAAACCTGGGAACGGATTCCCGAAAACTACAGAGCCGACCTGGTGGAGGCGGCCGAGCGCCAGTCCCGGGCCCTTTCGGCGGAGATAATCGACCTGGAAAAAGATGCTTTAAGAGGCATGACTGAACATGGACTGGTAATAAACCATCCCTCTGAAAATGACATAAGACTGTGGCGGGAGGCTTCTTCCAGGGCCATAGCTGCCCTGGTGGGCAAAGTAATTCCAGCCGATATTTATCAAAAGACCTTAGACTTCATCAAGGAGTACCGGGCGGGCAGTGAAAAATAGGCTGCTGACCATTTTTCCCCGGCTGGAGGACATAGCGGTCAACTTGACCTTGCTGTCAGTAGCCTTTCTTCTCTTTCTTGAAATCATGGCCAGAAATTTTTTCAGGACCGGAATTCCGAATTCCACGCTCTATGTCCAGCAGCTAACGCTGATCGCCACTTTCCTGGCAGGAGCAATAACCTCAAGAGAGAAAAAACATCTAACCTTAGCCGCCAGGCTGCCGGTCAAACAGCCGGCAGCGGCCATAATTACCACTGCCGTGCAGATCATTTCTTCAGCTTTCACCTTCGCTTTTGCGGCCAGCGCTTTTTCCTTCGCCCTGCAGGCCTTCGCTTCTGACGACAGGATTGCCTTCATCCCCCGGAGATTTATCGGCTACCTGATGACCCTGGGTTTTTTGCTGATGGCCATTCGCTTCGTCACCGGAATTGAAACTCGAAACAAGAAAGCCCTCTGGTTTCTGCTGGCCTTGCTGGGAGCGGGACTTCTCTCCTCGGGCCCGATTTCTGGAGCCATCACCGCTCTTCTGGGTCATGAACCGGGAATGATTCAGGCTTTAAGAGCTCCCCTTCAGGCAACGCTGCTCTGGCTTTCTGGCCCTCTTATAATCATTCTAATTGTTCTGGCTTTTTTCGGGATGCCCTTGTTTGTCGTCCTCGGGGGTCTGGGATTGGTGCTGATAAATCAGGCCAGATTGCCGCTGGAAATTGTGGCCAACCAGGCC
>CAZDZU010000080.1:0-5510 GCA_964509995.1 uncultured Eubacteriales bacterium
GTTCGGAGGCGGGGCCGGAAAGCAGCCCGGCTGGAGCCGGATGGACATCAAAGTGCAGATTGTACTCCAGCCAGCCGCCCGGTTCCAGGGTAGCCGCCCAGCGCCTGATTTCGGCTTTTTCACTGCGGTCTCGGCGGGCGAGAGAGGTCAGATAGAGGTCTTCGGCCACTTTAAGGTCGCAGAACCCGAGATGCCAGGCATTGTCTGGAAGCAGTATGCCGAGCGGTTTTTTCCCGGGGCGATAGAGCAGCGTCCGGCTCAGGTAGTGAGGCCATTTATTGGGCAGGCCGGCAGTGATGTAGACGCGGTCGGGACCTTCAGCCAGCGGAACCAGGTTTTCAACTTTTTCCTTTTCCCGGCCGGTGTTTTCGAGCCTGAGGGTCAGGCTCAGGCCAGGATAGACTGATTCTTTCCGGTTGATTGTCGCCCGGAGCTTATCGCCCAGCTTAAAGTTGAAGTCCGGGGAGGTTGAATTATCGGAGCTAAAAGTGACCGTGATTTCTTTTCCGCCCTCGGGACGGACTTCGGCCGCCGAAAAAATTTTTTCCGAAAGAAGAAGACTGAAGAGCGGCAGAGAAGAAGCTGGTATTATTTCCCGGCCGTCGGCCAGCTTCAAGCTCCTGATGACCAGGCCGTCCTTCGGGCTGAGGCCCAGAGTTATCTGTTTTAATTCGGGTTGAGCGGTGGTTTGAGCAGAGGCCTTAACTGCGGCAGACGCGAAAATAATAAGACTAAAAAAAATTATCAGTGGCCAGACAAAAATAGCGGGAAACTGCCTTCCAGAAAGATTATGTCGGCAGTTGGGGTTCTTGGGCGTTAAACAAGAATTAACCGCTTTTTCAACCATGAAATAATTAAGCCCTTTTCGCAGAAGACGGGGACTGCCGGGCAGTTGATGAGAACTGCCCGTGGATGCCAATGTCTTTCCGGTCCGTTTACTCATCTGAACCGGGCCCGATGTCTTTTTGAAAGATAAACAGATAACCGTCCTGTTGTTTGAAAAATTCTCACCATATGATCCTTCCATCTCTCACCTCATTCGCCTTAATTTTCCTTGATTTCAGGTTTGAAAACAACCATCAAGACTCAGGGTGTATGGTTGATTGCTCTTTAGCCGGGGCTGGTCGGTTGCCCCACTCGCTTTAAGGTCGGGTAAAAACAGAGGCCTGCTATTGACTGCTGTTGCCGTCTCCTATTTGTCCCGGGGCTCATCTGGACTCACCTGATCCGAGCCCGGGTCGGTTTTTCACGCGGTTGACTGACCTTTGCGGGCGGGGGATAATATGTAGAAATTATGGTGGAGGCTGAGTATGGTTAAGAACCTGAAAACCGAGGTGCTGATAATCGGCGCCGGGCCAGCCGGTCTGACCGCCGCCCTTTATGTGGCCAGGGCGGGAAGAAAAGCCCTGGTTCTGGAGGGCAGGAATCCATCGCGGATGGCCATCGGCTATGAAATAGAAAATTATCCCGGCTTCCTGAGCATTAACAGCCGGGAGCTGCTGAACAGGTTTCTGGAGCAGGCCAGACATCACGGGGCTGAAATCCTGAAAGAGGATGCCCTGGCTCTGGCCCTCGAAGGTCAGCCCAAATACGTAACTACCAGGAGTGCGTTCATTGAAGCCAGAGCAGTGATCATTGCCACCGGAAAGCCCTTCAACAAAGAAAGGATGATCCCCGGGGAGGAAGAACTCACCGGGCGCGGGGTTAGCTACTGCGCTACCTGCGACGGTCCGCTTTACCGCGGACGCGAGGTTCTGGCCTACGGACTTTCGGAAGAAGCCCTCGACGAGGTTCTGGAGCTGGAACAGATGGGCTGCCGGGTCAGGCTGGTAACCGGAAGAATAATAAAGCCGGAACATGAAGCAGGACTGGACAAGCTGAGAAGCCGGGGCATAAAAGTCCTGGCGAATTATGAACTCAAGGCGATAACAGGGGAGAAGAGGGTGGAAAAGGTGGTGGTGGAGAAGGACGGTCAGCAGGAAGAAATCACGGCTTCGGCCGTTTTCATTTTCAGGGAAATTCCCTCAACCGCTCTGTTTGCCAGAGCCGGGTTGCAGCTCGACCAGAAGCAGTGTCTGCTCGTTGACCGCAATCAGAAAACTAACCTGGAGGGAGTGTTTGCGGCCGGCGACGTGACCTGCGGCAGCCTGCAGGTTGCTTCTGCCGTGGGTGAGGGCTGTGTCGCGGCCATGCAGGCTCTGGCTTACCTCAGGAAATAGCTATTCCGGAGCTCTGTGTCCCGTCCGCTGGATGATACCGCTTCTATGAATTGCGGCCGCCAGACATAACAGCATCCGTTCCGGAGGTGTCGATTCCGGGGTTTTCTCAAATCTCGCCACAATAAATTTATCTTTTTCGAGTGGCGCAAATTAACGGTCACTGCTCTTTTCTGTTTTCGCATTCAGAGGTATTAAGATGCCGGCTCCTCTTAGTTTATTTTTACTTCTTATGGCTCGGGGGCAGAGGCTGATATAAGTACTGTTTTATCTGTTTAGGATTGTCCCGGTCAGAGTCAGAACGGGCCCGAAAATTTATGAGGATTAAAGCGGGAGGGGACAAAAAATTTATTGCGGTGTCATCCGGAATGATAATTAAGAATTAAGATCCGGATAGCTTTTGCCGGGGATTGCTCCCTCTAAACTTTCCGGCCGTTTTTCCTCGGACGGTGCAGACGGAAGGTTATATTCTTGTGGCGGTCGATGACCACATGGCCGCCGATGGGTACGGCCATCAGGTCGTCAGGAATATTATGGCCGAAGTTAGACACGGCCAAAATGGGCAGCGGATTTCCCCGCAGCTCCCTCTTCCTGATTATGTCTCGCAGATAATTCCTTACAAACCGCAGCTGCTCCCTCTGAATCATCCGGTAGTTTCCGTTTCTGCTGTAATAAGCCAGAGAGCCGATGACCAGGCCGCGGATTTCGTTGAAGACCCTGTGCCGGCGCAGAGCGGCCAGCAACCGGTGCAGATCCTCAACATCAATCTGGACGTCCTCGAAAAACAGGACGTATCTTTTCCAGTTGTAGGTTGGCGGGTTTTTGCGGTTCAGGTAGTTGACAAAGGTCGACAGATTTCCTCCCAGGGGGATGCCGGAAAGTCTTCTTTTTGGCGGCGGGGTCAGCCAGAGCATACCGTGGTAGGTAACCGGTTCGTCAAACAGCAGAGAAGCCATCTTCTTAAAATTTCCGGGACCGAGGCGCAGGGTGGGGAAGTAGACTGCCGGAATTCGGGTATGGTAATGGATATCGTTCAGAAGAAACGTAAAATCGGAAAACCCCATAAAAATCGGCTTCCGCTTCTTTATCACCTGGTAGTCTTTCTGGTCTAACCTGAACAGGATGTCCTCGGCTCCGGTGCCGCCGGCCGCCGATAGAATCAGGTCTGACTCCCGGATGGCTTTCTTGAAAACTTCGGCCCGGGCTTCAATCGGAGCGGTAACGTGGTCTATCAGCTGGTCGCTGGAGAACAGATGAGGGCTGATCTCGATTTCAACCGGGCCCAGGATTTTCTTCAACCGGCGGATGGTCTTGTTGACCAGACCTTTCTCACACAGAGGCAAATTGGTGGATGGGGCGATAAAACCTATCTTTCTTATTTGAACCCCATTCATTGCGGGAAATATCCTTACCTGGCGTTTGGTTAATAAAGACTAACAAAAATGAAACGCTTTGGCAAGATTCTGCGAAAAAAATCTGGAAAATCTGGCTCTGGGCGTTAAATAATTGATAATTAATAATTTAGGACGCCTGAAAGCTCTCCAGCAGCGGTCCGAGCTCCGATTGCCTGATTTTCTTAAGCGCCCGTAACTCAATCTGCCTGATGCGCTCGCGGGTCAGTTTGAAGTGGCGGCCGATTTCTTCCAGGGTGTACTCGCGCCCCTCTTCCAGGCCGTACCTCATGCTCAGGATGGCTTTTTCCCGGTCAGAGAGAAGTTCTAAGGCCCTTTTCAACTGGTCCTTGAGGCTCTGCAGAATACAGGTATCAGCCGGGTCCTTGACCTTGTCGTCTTCCAGGAAATCTCCAAGCTGGGTGTCGCCGGAATCGTTGACCGGAGTTTCCAGCGAAACCTGGTCCTGGGCGAAGCTCACCATCTCCAGGATCTTGCTGGCCGGAAGATTCATCTTCCGGGCGAGGTCTTTCTCGTCCGGTTCTTTGCCCCTGACCTGGTATAACTGCTGGGCTGTTTTCTTCATCCGCTGGATTGTTTCCACCAGGTGGACCGGCATCCTGACAGTCCGGGCCTGGTCGGCAATGGCTCTGGTAATGGATTGTTTTATCCACCAGGTGGCATAGGTGGAGAACTTGTGGCCGCGCCGGTAATCGAATTTTTCGGCGGCCCTGATGAGTCCCAGGTTTCCTTCCTGGATAAGGTCCAGCAGGCTCAGGCCCTGGTGCTGGAATTTTTTGGCGATCGACACCACCAGACGCAGGTTGGAGGCCACCAGCTGGTTTTTGGCCTGTTTTTTGAGCTCCTGAGCCAGTTCGACCCGCTGGCAAAGGTCCAGCAATCTCTTCTGACGAGATCCGGAGCTGCGGGCAGCTTCGGCCCTGATTCTCTGCTTGAGCCGGTTAATGAGTTCGTACTTCTGGTCCCAGCGGAGGTCCAGGTCCAGAACCTGGTGCATTATCCGCAGAGCCAGCCGGGCCCTTTTATGGCGGTTTTTCCTTCCAGCCGGAAGCTTTTTAAGCCGCGAGGACAGAGCCATTATTTCCTCGAGCCGGGCCAGTGCCTGGCGGTGGACCTTCTTCAGGTTTTTAGGATTAAAATCGTTATCCGGAAGGTTAAACCAGCGGGCGATTTGCTCAGGCTGGTTTTTTAAGAGCCGGTAAAGCTGTTTAATTTCTTCCAGGGCCAGTGGAGTCTGCAGGAAGGCTTTGACCGTTTCTCGGTCGCCCTTTTCCATCCGCCTGGCCAGTTCCAGTTCACCCTCGCGTGACAGCAGAACATAGCTTCCCATGTCGTGGAGATAAATTTTAACCAGGTCGACCGGAACCCGACCGTCGGGGGAGGCCTGGTCCCCGGCTGAGACCGGCTGGAAGAGCTGGCCCGATTCATCCAGAAGGGCAGCATAGTCGTCGCCCTCGCCCGGAGCTGCGGTTTTCAGCCGGAGCAGGGTACGCAGTTCATCTTCCCTTGATTCCAGGTTATCTATGTTAGTAATCATCATTTCCTCCTTATATCCTACTATTCCTATCGGATTACTATAAATTTAGGCATATTTCTCCGGAAATCAAGTAAAAATTGTTATTTTTTGATTAATATTCTGGCCGGATCTCCGGGAGCGGGTTCTAACAGAGTAAAGAAGTCTGGCCTTGTCCCGTTAAATATTCCTGAAAACAGGCCTGACGGGCGGTCGCGGTCCGGAGTCCAGGGCCAGTTTTTTTAATTTGTAACCCCCGAGCCGGCTCTTTTAGTGGATCCGCCACGTCTGGACCGGTTTCTAAATTGGCTATGTGCCGGGTCTCCTGTCTCTCAAATTGGAATCTACTTGAGCCCGGCTCAGGCGGCC